>DAOVNN010000023.1 GCA_030630165.1 Candidatus Krumholzibacteriota bacterium | reverse complement strand
TACGCCGATGCATCCGGGAATGACCATCTCCCGCAGCGCCGACCTGGTGACTATATCAATACATGTGTCGGTGTCCGGTTCGGCTGTGCCTTCCATCAACCCCTTGATCTCGCGGAACTGCCGCCTGATCTCGATCACCATCTTGTTTGCGGCCCTGCCGACTCCCTTCATCGTCATCGATGCGATGACAAACGGCATCATCGATCCGAGCAGGAGCCCGATCACCGTCTTGATGTTCATGAGGTTTATGCTCTCGATACCGACCGTCTTCTGGTAAGCGCTGAAGAGGGCCAGTGCCGTAAGCGCGGCTGAACCGATCGCGAAGCCCTTGCCTACGGCGGCAGTTGTGTTTCCGATCGAATCGAGTTTATCGGTGATCTTTCTTATCTCCGGGCCGGCTCCCGACATCTCGGCGATACCGCCCGCGTTGTCGGCGATCGGACCGTACGAATCGGTCGACATCACAATGCCGATCGTGGAAAGCATTCCGACTGCGGAGATGGCGATACCATACAGGCCGCCTCCGTATGTGTAGGCGATATACATCGCTCCGGCGAGTGTTATCACGGGAAGGATCACACTCTCATAACCGATTGCCATCCCCGTTATGATATTTGTCGCCGGTCCGGTCTCACTTGCCTCGGCGACTTTTCTTACCGGAGGCCCGGAAGTGAAGTACTCGCTCTCTGCTCCGATCAGTACGCCGGCTACGATTCCGGCGAGGATTGCCCAGAAAGGATCGATCACTCCCTGAAGGACTATCCTCGTGGCGAACCACGCGCCGACGATGAACAGCACCACGGATATATAGAAGCTGTAACGCAGCGCGTTCTGCGGTCCCGTTTTCTTCAAACCAGACAGAGAAAGTATGCCGATGATTGACGCCACGAGGCCGATTGCTATCAACACAAGAGGAAGTGTCATCCTGCCTACGATCTCCCCAGCGAGAAATGTCGCTCCGAGCGCCATCGTAGCTACAACACTGCCGACATAACTCTCGAAGAGATCTGCGCCCATCCCGGCTGTATCACCGACATTGTCGCCGACGTTGTCCGCGATCACACCGGGATTCCTCGGATCGTCCTCGGGGATCCCCGCCTCGATCTTGCCCACGAGGTCGGCGCCGACATCGGCGCTCTTTGTGAATACACCCCCGCCGATCCTGGCGAAAAGGGCGATCATGCTGGCGCCCATAGCAAAACCGTTGATGATCCTCGGGTCCCTGGTGAAGAGGAAATAGAATCCCAGACCTGCCACGCCGAGAGCGGCAACAGCCACTCCCATGACCGAACCGCCACCGAACGCAATAGTCAGCGCCCTGCCTATCCCTCCGTCCTTGGCGCCCTGCGTCGCCCTTACCGCTGCCCTGGTCGCCGCTTCCATCCCGAGTACGCCTGCTCCCATCGAGCAGAGCGCGCCTGTCAGGAAGGCGATCGCGGTCTGTATACCCAGCCCCGGCGTGAATGTCAGGGCCGCAAATACGACCAGGATGAAGATAAAGATGATCTGATATTCCCTTTTGAGGAATACAAAAGCCCCGGCATGTATCTTGTCGGCTATCTTCTGCATCAGTTCGTCCCCGGCGGGATAACGTTTCATATTGAAATACGCGCCGACCGAGAAAATAAGCCCCGCAACACCGAGCCACGGGATGAATCTCGTCACGAGTGCCAGAACCTCTGGGGACATCGGAACCTCCTGATAAAGTACTTTAAGTAATCACTCCAAGTTCTTTTCCAACTTTAGTAAACGCATTTATGGCCTTATCCAGATGTTCGCGCGAATGCGCAGCTGATATCTGGACCCTGATCCTGGCCTTACCCTTCGGCACGACTGGGAAGAAGAAACCGATTACGTATATGCCCTCTCCGAGGAGTTTGTTTGCCATTTCCTGCGACAGTTTGGCGTCTCCCAGCATCACCGGTACGATCGGGTGGGTTCCGGGGGCTATATCGAATCCCGCCTCTGTCATCTTCTCTCTGAAGTATTTCGTGTTCTCGACGAGTGTCTTGAGCATCGGACTGGGCTTCGATAACATGTCGAACGTCTTAATCGCCGCGGCGGCGAGCGAAGGCGCAAGTGTGTTCGAGAAGAGATATGGCCTCGAACGCTGCCTGAGCAGTTCGATGATCTCTTTCCTTCCGGTCGTGAAACCGCCGGAGGCGCCGCCCATCGCCTTGCCCAGGGTAGATGTGATCACATCTACCCTGCCGAGAGCCCCGCAATACTCGACGCTTCCCCTTCCCGTAGGGCCGAAGAATCCCGAAGCATGGCAGTCGTCCACCATCACGAGTGCTCCATACTCGTCGGCGAGATCGCATATCTTGTCTATCTGGGCGATTATCCCGTCCATCGAGAAGACCCCGTCGGTCGCGATCATGATCCGTCCGGCGCCGTCGGCCTTTGCTGCTTCGAGCTGGGCGCGAAGATCTTCCATGTCGTTGTTCTTGTATCGATACCTCTTCGCCTTGCAGAGCCTCACTCCGTCGATGATCGATGCGTGGTTCAGCGCGTCGCTTATTATCGCGTCATCGGCCGAGAGGAGGACTTCGAAAAGTCCGCCGTTTGCGTCAAAGCATGCCGCGTACAGTATCGCGTCATCGGTCTGAAAGAACTCTGCGATCTTGCTCTCCAGTGTCTTGTGGATATCCTGCGTACCGCAGATGAATCGGACAGAAGACATGCCGAACCCATGCGTATCCATCGATGCTTTGGCAGCCTCGATTATGTCGGGATTGTTCGCGAGTCCGAGATAATTGTTCGCGCAGAAGTTGAGGACCTCTTCACCCGTGCTGACCTTTATATCGGCCCTCTGCTCGGTAACGATGATCCGCTCTTCCTTGTACAGCCCGGCTTCCCTTATCTCTTTGAGGGTCGCCTGGAGCTCTTCCTTGATACTGTACATCTTTCTCTCCCCGCCTTTCCTTTTCGGCTCTAAAGTTCGAGCTCTCCCCTGCCGTACCTTTCTCCCAGTTCTTTGAGCATATCCACAGTCATGCGGGGCAGGTCGTATTCAGGCAGCCAGCCCCATTCCTTCCTGGCAGCCGAATCATCCATGTAATTCGGCCATGACTCGGCGATCGCCTGACGTACGGTGTCTATCTCGTAATCCATGGTGAATTCGGGAATATGTTTCCTGATCTCTGCCGCGATAACCTCGGGATCAAAGTGCATCGCCGTCACATTGAAGGCGTTTCGGTGCTTCAAGCTGGCGGCGTCGGCTTCCATGATATCGATCGACGCCTTGATGGCATCGGGCATGTACATCATGTCGAGCGAAGTGCCCGCCTTCAGGCAGCAGGTGTAGCTCCCGTAGAGGATGGCGTGATAGTAGATCTCGACCGCGTAGTCGGTGGTCCCTCCGCCCGGGAGTGTCTTGCTCGAGATGATGCCCGGGAACCTTACGCCGCGTGTATCGACACCGAACCTCATATGGTAGTAGTCGCATAGAAGCTCGCCCGAGACCTTCGTCACGCCGTACATCGAGTGGGGTCGCATGATAGTATCCTGAGGCGTATTGTCAAGCGGGGTATCCGGTCCGAACGCGCCGATGGAGCTTGGAACGAAGAGGCTGCAGCCGTTCTCCTTCGACACCTCGAGGGCGTTGACGAGCCCTTCCATGTTGATCTCCCAGGCCATCTGCGGCTTCTCCTCGGCGACAGCCGAGAGAAGAGCGGCCAGGTGATATATCGTGTCGATCCCGTTATCCCTGACTATCGAGTCGAAGTCCGTCTTGACCAGCACGTCGAGTTCGGTAAACGTTCCCGCGCCCTCGAGTATCCCGTGACTGTCCTCACGCACATCGCTCGTAACGATGTTCTCCGCCCCGTACCTGTCTGCAAGGGCGAATGCCAGTTCGGATCCTATCTGACCGAGCGAACCGGTCAGCAGCACTCTCTTCTTAATGTCCTTGCCCATTGCACCCCGCTTCGTAAAACCTCATTCAATCACTAAACGAATGGTAAAGTAGCACATGGCCCTGGTCTAATCAAGTTCCTTGAGTGCCCTCTCCGTCGCCTCTATCAGTGCGTCGGCGCTCACCCGCTTGCCGGTCGCGTTTTTCATCCAGAGATCCGGAGCGATCCGACCGGCGATGGCCATCCTCTCGAACTCTACGCCGATGTTCCCAGCCTCACGCATCTGCTCTTTCACCTGGAAGGCGATCATGTGGCCGATCGCGTAATCGGGCAGGTAGAGGAACGAGTGCACCATATGCGAGTAGACGGCCAGGATCGTGACGTCCTTCTTGCCGAAGATATCGGCGAAGTATGTGTTCCAGACCTCCTTCGAAAACAAAATCACGGCAGCCTTGAACTCAGCCGGTGTGGCGTCGGGATGCTCGTACATCCAGCGCCAGGCCTTCATGTCGATCAGCGATACAGCGCCGATCTCCACGGTCATCCAGAAATCATTGATTGTCGACATCGCCTCGGCCCTTCCGCCCTTATCCTGCTCGAGCTCGAGGAGCATGATATCGTTCCCCTGGAATACGAAGGCAAATGCCTCCGTGAATGCGACATTCGGAACTCCCTGCAGCACATAGTAGTCGACGTCGCAGAGTGAGAGTACCTGCTCGACATTGTGGCCCATCTCATGAACGGCTATGTTGAATCCCTTGTAGTCCATCCCCTCCTCGCCGACCCTTGTCCGCAGACGTGCCGGAGCGGAGCACATGCCCGAACCCGCAGCGTGCCCCGAGCCGCGCGCCGGTTCGACGAGGATCTTGCCGGCCAGGTATTCAGCCCTGTCGGCGGGGAAATCGAGGGCGACGAGCATCCGCTCTATATCCTTCTCGAAATCCTTGGCTGTGGGGTATTTTCCCCTGGCAACTTTATCCAGTTCGGGCTCACTGTATTTTCCCATCGACCTGAAGCCGTTGTACCAGATATCGAATGGTTCGAGGTCGCGTCCGAGTTTCTTCTTTGCCATCTCGGAGATCTGCTTTACCAGTGGCGACGAGCAGACCTGCACGAGCATATTTTCGACCTGCTCCTCGGGGATCTCTCGTTCCTCGTTGAATCTTCTCGCGATAAGCGTAGGTGCGGTGGGTGAATACTTGTCTACCAGCGTCGAGGCCTTGAAGGTGTTGAACCAGATACTGTATCGGGTATCAGGTTCCCTGTCGCCGCTGACCTTCATGCCGGCGGGAGGCTCGCTGTCTGAATCGTTCACCCCGGCAGGCCAGACTTCGTTGCTGTACGGGTTCCAGTCTACGTGCGGATTGTTCACAACGATCTCCGGGATCGTCTGGTCGACTATCCGTTCCATCACCTTCTGGATCATTCTCTGTCTCTCGAGGCCGCCTTCACTGTTGCCGTAATCAGCCTTGATCTGGTCCCTGAGGTTCCAGTGCGAGAGCAACCTCATCTTCGGCGGAAATAGACGCTCACCCTTGTCGTTGAGAAGGTGATGCATCCAGATATTATAGTCGGCGATATACTGGTCGGAAGCAGCCGAGGCCTTGGCCAGCTCGAGGTTCACCGAAGACGGGACCCTGCGCGAGAACCACTGGGCGAGCCTTACATCTGCCCACTGACGCCTGGTCCAGCCTTCCCCGTCCGTGAGCCTCTCCTCGAGAGTCGTCAGGGGGAAATTGAGGAGAACGGTAAAGGCAAGCTTGTTACTGAAGAAGTCATCGGCAATATGCGCCGACGCGGAATATGAGGCTGTCACCCTGTCTATGGCGTACATCGGACCGATATCGAGGTCGGCGTATCTTCCCATCGCCATTCTGATCTCATTCATATGGCCATAGATACTCTCGAGCAGGAATTCCCAGCGGTTGAACAAGTCGTCGAGAGTCTTTTCGTCGCCGGCGAAGTTGACTCTCACAAATTCCTCGAAGACCTCAGCGTCTCCGTCTTCCTCGCGCCAGAAACCGGCGACCTGGTCCATTCCCTTGACCAGCCGTGCACTCTGCTCAGCGCCGTACTTTCCGGTCAGCTCCTTCTCGAGATTTGATATCGAGTCCTTCATCCAGTCCGGCCTGGCAAGCGCGGAACCGGAGATCATTACCGACGCGAGTAAAAACACCGTTATGATTCCCTTCATCTTTCCTGTCTTCCTTTCCCTGATTCAAAACTCACGGACCGGTCTGCCCGTGCCTGCTTATTGAACAGCGGGGGGTGTTTAAGGTGAAAACCTGTTCGTTCCTGATACTTCCTGGAGAACGCGAGCAGCTTCCCCTCCTCGAACGGCTGCCCTGTGAATGTGATGCTCACCGGCCATCTCTCCTCGTCTCCTCGGAACTGGATCGAAAACGAGAGTGGAACGCACCGCGGTCTCAACAGCGACCTCGCCTCTTTCGATGGAGGTATCATCCACAGAGGTGCACTGCACCGCGATGGCGGCTGCAAGTAATACGGGAATCGTGCGGAACATTGAAATTTTAAGCATCTGTCAGCGTTGGCAGCGTTATTCGCCGAACGGATAACTGAATCCGAACAACAGGCTCAGGTTGCTTGTATAGATATTACGGTATAAAGTCGTGTTATCCAGGGTGGTAAGACCCCTCTCCCATCTCGATTCGATCAGCAGATCGACCTTGCCGATATCCCAGTAGACCGCCCCGCCGAGCATGACCCCGAATTCGAAGTTCTTGACACGCGCCCCTATCTCTTCCCTCTGGTCGATCTGCTCTGAACGAGTACTTGTGTCCTGCAGGGTGACCTCTGCGGTTCCCTCGAGCCTCGATTCTGCGTGTATATTGAACGCGAATGTCGGACCGACCAGCGCGCGAAGACGGACCTTACCTCCCTCGGTCGCTTCGAACTCAAATACTGCTAGAACGGGAAACTCGACGTAGTCAAGGTAAGCGGAGACTTCGCCGTTAAAGAAAGCGGGCCTCGGATTGTCGTACTCAGGGTACAGGATTATATGCCCTGACGCGGTGCCTTTTCCACCCTTCGGTATATACATCAGCTCAGTCTGAAGACCGAAGAAATCATTGAAAAATACTGTCAGAAAAGCGCTGCCAGTGAAACCGAGCTTGTTGTCGCCGATAGCGCCGGCCAACTGGCCGTTTTCGCCGCTTACCCACAACGATACCGGGTCGCCTCTCAACTTGGCCCAGTTTGCTCCGCCTTTTGCCCCCAGCTCGAAGCGAAGTTCGGCGTAAACGGCATTTGAAAGCATTACCGAAAAAATACATGTGATTACAAGTAAAATGGTACCCTTGCGCATGATACATCTCTCCTTAATGGCAGGAATGTTTCTGTTTCTATGGGAGAATAGTGATACATCGCTGTGATGTAAAGAGATAATTGATTTCAACGCAGAGTTACGATCGGGGTCTTGAATCCCCAACCCGGACGAACCAGGCAGCGAGTGTAATGAGCATCCATACCTGGCGCCACATGTCCATCCTGCCTCCCATCAGATCGCCTGTTATCTCATCGACGACCGGACGGTTTATCCAGGGCATGGCCTCGAGCCCGGCTGTCAACGTCTCCTCCGCGAGAGGCCGCATCAACCCCTGGAGCCAATGTCCTATCGGAAGGCTGAATCCGTGTTTGCCGCGTGTGGCAAGCGTATCGCCGAGCCGGTCAGCGAACGTCTCCCTGACGATAACCTTGCCGATACGGTTTCGCCTCTTCAATCCCGCCGGCATTCGAGCAGCGAGCTCCACGAGGCGGTAATCGAGAAAAGGAACCCGGGCCTCGAGGCTGTGCGCCATAGTCATCCTGTCGACCTTCATCAAAAGGTTATCAGGCAGCCATCCGCTGCTGTCAGCAAGAAGCGCCCTGTTGAGGCCCTTCTCCCCGCTCCCCGCGATCCAGCTTCTTTCCACCTCCCCCTGAATTTCTGCCGTGGTGTCTCCTGCAGGCAGGTCTTTCATGAGGAGATCGCAGACGGCTCCGGGAAGCACATGCGGATAGGCGCTTTCTGTTGAGCGGTATTTATGCTTCATGATCCTTTCGACGGTACTGACGGTCCTGGCCGCCTCTGCCATACGGCGCCTGATCGGCTCGACAGAGTTTCTGAATCTCCCCGAAAAGGTTGCGAAGCGGTCGTAATAATCATACCCGGCGAAGAGTTCATCGGCCCCTTCGCCTGAAAGCACGACCTTCACATGCCGGTGAGCGATTTCGGACAGGATGAATGTCGGGAGCTGCGCAGCGTCGGCGATCGGTTCATCGAGATGATCTATATAACGTGTCGCGGCATCGACGGCATCCGTTGGTGTAAACGGAATTTCTATAAGCTCGGCTCCGTATCTTTCCGCCGCCAGGCGGGCATACGGAGACTCATCATATACATTGTCCTGCTTCACCGCGATGGAGAAGGCCTTAACCCTGTGAGGCGACATCTCGCTCATGTACGAGAGCACCAGTGACGAGTCCAGTCCGCCGGAGAGAAACACCCCGACTTCGACATCGCTTATCATGTGACAACGCACGGCGTCCTCGAAAAGATCCCGGAGTTCGCCGTGCCAGTCCCTGTCCGCACAGTGCTTCTCACTGTCCGGCGCCTTCCAGTACTTTACCGGTTCTCCGGGGTTTCCACCGTCTATTCTGATATAACTTGCCGGAGGAAGCTTGCTCACGCCCGCGAGAACTGTGTAAGGAGCCGGGATATACTGGTTGTAAAGATACAGCCGGATCCCGACGGGATCGGGCTCGACCGGGATTCGCCCAGTCATCAGCAGTGCCTTTATCGATGAGGCGAAGTAGAGCTGGCCGTCCCTGACAGAATAGAGAAGTGGTTTTATCCCCATGCGGTCGCGCGCGATAAAGACAAGGTCATTGCGCTGGTCGTGGAGTGCGAATGCGAACATGCCGTTGAGCCGTTCAAGCAGTCCCTCTATTCCCCACTCCTCGAACCCGTGCACGAGGACCTCGGTGTCGGATTCGGTTCTGAACCGGTGCCCCGCTCCCTCCAGTTCCTTTTTCACTTCGGGAAAGGAGTACAACTCGCCGTTCATTATCACCCGTATTGAGCCATCTTCCGACTCGATAGGCTGATGGCCGTGCTCGAGATCGATGATCGACAGACGTCTCATGCCGAAGGCGACACGGTCGGTGACAGCTTTCCCGCTATCATCGGGGCCTCGAAGGTGCATTGCCTCGATCATCCTGTCGAGAGGTTCATGGTCAGCCGATCCGTTCCTGGAAAGGCTCAATATTCCGGCGATACCGCACATGACTGCTCGTTCACTCCTCGATTACACCCTGACGACACTGAGCTGCTTAATCCGACTGTAATCATATCTCCGCTCTCCTTGTCCATATTATTCGCCAGAACCCGGCTACGGGATCAAGATTGTGTTGTTTTCCGGAATGATTTTCGCATAGTATCGGCCTGGTTCGCGTTTGTCGAACATCCCTGATTCTTTTTACGAAGGAGGACTGTTGTGAAAACCTCTCGAATCATCACAGGTCTGGCGCTTGCCCTTATTATGACCTTCGCCTGCGCTGTTCCGGCTCGTGCTATCGGAATATTCGCGCAGTGGCAGGATTCCAAGGACGCAGACTCAGGCTATGGAGTTGGTCTCAAGAAAAGTTTCAGCATCATTCCGATAATCTCGGTGGAAGCGCGCGCATCATGGCTGAGGTACAGCGGCGACGGGTCCGAAAATCTGGATATGTTCCCGCTCGAGGCTTTCGGCCGCGTCAGCCTGGGAATGTTCTACGGCGGCGTGGGACTCGGTTATTACATCATGAGCGGTGATAATGCGCCGAAGAACTCACTGGGTGGATTCGCTGCCGCGGGTATTGAGATCGGACTGGCAGGACTGGGAGTATTCGGTGAGCTCCGCTACCTCTATCTCGAGCCTGACCATGAACTCGGAGGAACAGTCGATATGAGCGGGATCGGAGCTAATGTCGGCGTCACCCTGCCCTTCTGATCGAACGACAAGGAAGCCCACTACGCTTTTTCCCCGGCGCGGCAGTGATGTCGCGCCGTTTCATTACCTGAGAAGGACCAAGCACCTGGTCCTGGTAAAGCCATCCGCGATCAGACGATAGAAGTAGACGCCCGATGCTGTTCCGTTCCCCCTGTCATTCGTTCCGTCCCACTGGATCTCGTGCATCCCGCTGTCAACAGTGTCGTCGACCAGCGACCTGACCAGGCGTCCGGAGACATCGTAGATGCTGAGCGACGCGTGCCCGGGTCTGGCCAGCGAAAACCGGATCGTTGTCGAAGGATTGAACGGGTTGGGATAGTTGGGCTGAAGCGCATTGACCGATGGGATCGATGTTTCCCCGGCATCGGTCTGCACGCTTCCTTTTTCCAGAACCACGAAGGCCATCTTCGGCAGAGATATTGTTATCGACTGGCTGTAGCTGTTGTACGCGACAGGTTCCGTTATCAGTGTGCCATCGTTTACGGGACCTGTACCTCCGTATATGAAATCCATGCTGTTGAGAACTTCCCTCCAGTAGCCCTCCTGAGGCAGCCCTACCCGGTAGTCGACATAGTCGTTGTTACTGAAGTTGGCAACCACGATGAAATCGTTCTCAGAGTCCCAGCGCCTGAATCCTATCACGTTACCGCTCTCATTAAGATGGTGTACGTGCCGGGAAGCGTCGGCGCGGAAAGCGGGATTGCCCTTCACCGCGATCAGGTCCTGGAAATAGGAAAAGTACTCGCTGTAGTTGATTTTCTTGGCCCAGTCGATCCTTTCGGCCGACCCCGTACCGAAATCGGTGTCCTCGAGCCACTCGCATCCCATCAGAAACGCCGGGACTCCCGGGGCAAGCATCACGATAGCGTGCGCGAGCTTCGTCCTCCCCCGGGCCCACTCATCGTCGTGCGGGGCACTCGGGTCGATCACCTTCACGATGCGTCCGCCGCCGCTCGAGGACCACGCCTCGTCATGCAGTTCGAAGTAGTTGAAGACACTCGCTCCCTCGAGGTATGTACCGCTTCCGTTGATTATGTTGCGTATCTTCCACATCTCGGGATCCCCGAAGGCCGCATCGAGTATCTCCTCGCGGATCGTATCCGTGAAATAGTCGTAATACTGGCAATCGAAGCCGGCTCCACCGAGACTGGTGGGCCGGGTCACCCATGAGTCGTCTGGCAGCTGCTCGGCAACGACAACCTTATCGGCGAAACGGTTGTCCACGAGATCATTGAATTCCTGCATGAGGCTCCAGCCGCTTCCCTGTACATTGTTCATATAGTCGGTTGCATCCATCCTGTATCCGTCGAGCTTGTACTCCTCGAGCCAGTGCAGTGCGCTGTGGAGATAATAATCCCGTACCCCATCCCTGTCGAAATCAGCCTGCGCGCCCCACGGAGTGTCTGCCGCCGGATCGTCGAAATAGAACTGTGTCCCGTCGTAATTCCAGAGATAATTGTCGTTGACGCTGAAGTGGTTCCAGACGATGTCGAGCAGTACGGCTATCCCGTTCTGATGGCACACATCGACAAGGTATTTGAAGTCGTCGGCAGAGCCGTAGACCCATTCGGGAGCCCACGCCGTTATCGGATTATAGCCGGCAGACTCGTCGCCGGGGAATTCATTGACGGGATTGAACATCACGGTATTTACGCCGAGATCAGCGAGATGACTTATTCGAGCTGCCACATCCAGGTAACCGGCTGGGTGTGTAACTGATCCCGCGGGATCGTTGCGCCCCGCAAATGTACCCATGTGAAGCTGGTAGACGACCATTTCTTCCCGCGGTGGTGTCTGATAATCATCGAACTGCCACTGGTACCCGAACGGGTCCTCGATGATGCTGTTCGAATTGCTGCCCGAGTTGAAGGCTCGCGCCCTGGCATCGGCTTTCCATAAATCACCGGGACTGAAGAAATACTTGTATTCGTCACCGGCGGTCGGGCCTGAAATGTAGCCAATGAAATCCTCTCCGACACGTGTCAGCTGATTACCGAGTCCCCATCCGTTGAACTCGCCCCGTACATGACATGTCGAAGCCCCGGGAGCCCATACCTTGAACACCGCTCCGCCAGTAACCAGCGTCGCACCGAAAGGAGCATGATCGAGAGTAATAAAATCGAGAGGCCATCCCCCATCCACTGGAACCGTAGCGCTCAGGCCGGATATGCTGAGATAGTCGGTATCGGTACCATCGGTCAGTTCCATGTAGTAGCTGATGCCATCAGCAGATGTAACGGGAATCTGCGCTTCCCAGATATCATATGGCCAGCGCTGCTCCGAAACGGATGCGCCGATCCACGAGGTCGTCCCCCCGTCGTCGATGAACACACGCGCCCCGGTAATATCCTCAATGTATATCTGGAACCGGACCGAGAAGGTCTCGTTGCCTACCGGACAAAGCGGGCGCCTGTCCTGGAAATCGATGTGAGACACACCCTCCCATTCAACATTGTTATCGGGAGCGGCAGCATAAACAGGGAGAGCTGCCGTGACGATAATGATCAGTGCGATGACGCAGCTTGAAATGGGTAAGCGGCAGGATGTGCTCATTATGTTCTCCAACGGGTTTCGTTTACCGCAAGTGGGGCTCGAGGTATTCAGTTAAACAAGAATGTTTTCTGAATATAACAGAACTCGGGGCGAGATGCGAATTGGATTGGCGTCCTCATTTGAGAGGGTTCAGGCTGCTAGAAGGACCCCGCGCCTAACTCAAACACATACCCGATGTCCTTGAAACTCCATGGACCGGCCCCGACGTAATGCAGCCCGACGCGAAATCCCCAGAAATCGGTTCCGAGTTTGCTTAAAATCCGTAACGGCGTATGCCCGATATTGGCCCGGAACTTGACGCCGGTTTCGCTGGCAAAGTAACTCGCCCGGTGCCCCGTGGCATCCTCGTCCCACTTGGCTCCGGCAGCGAAATATCCGTCTATCCAGCGCGACGCCGATGTAGTGTACATTCCCTGCCACGTAAAGTCCCGGATGTTATGATCGGACAGGATTACTCTCTGGACGAGCCATCCCCCCGTCATCTTCACTTCCAGGTTCCTGCTGATGAAGAACGGGAAGACGAACGAAACACCTACATCACCATCGTAACGAAATGCTACTGAAAGTGATCGCTGCGCACTGCCGTCGTGGAGCCAGTCAGCATATTTCTTGAATTTGACGTCCTCATCCACCTCCGGCCAGTCGGGATCGCCCTTGTCCTCGATAAACGGGTAGAGCTTCTTGTCATACTCGGCCAGTTCCGGCCGCGGAAACTCGCGCAGTTCATAAATAGCTTCTTTGTGCACAAACCACGGATCTCCCTGATGCGCGCGTATCAGGGGGCTGTCCTCGGGCAGTGGCGGAAAAACGCGGGTCTCCGGCCATCGTACCTTGGCCATCCAGCTCTGGAATCCCCCTGAAGCCAGCATACCGCTCCGGATCATGTCGCGCAGTCCCCACGCGTCGTTTATCCGTTCGTTGGTGTCGTAGCCCGGAGTGTAGTAACCATCAGCGTTCTTATCGGTACAACTGGCGTGTTTCCCCTCTTCTACAAGGATCGTGATCGGAAAAACAGTATACAGATCGGAATTGATCGTGTTGTCGTATCAGAGAATGCCGTGCGCCTTGGCGTTGACACGCAGCACGGCCATCCCGAAGGGACAGTTGTCGCAATCGCGGCTGCCGAATGCGACTTTCATCTCGACAGATTCGACATCGTGCTCGTGACCGCCGAACCCCTCCTCGCTCGGATAGTAGAAGAAGTAATCGAGGTTGATCGCAGCAACGTTCCGGAGATCTATGACCGCTTTCCCGCGATCGTCTCCAACCGGGATGTACGGCGACGCATCGTTGTCTTTTTTCGCGTAGACCGTGCGAAGGCGGTAATAGACCACCGGTGCGTCAGGCGCATCCTCGAAGGGAAACGGTGCGGGTATGCGGATGTCTTTCCCTTTATTGTCATCGAGGAGAGGTTCGTCGGGCGAGAACCACAGGATGGGCGCACAATAAGCTGCTATCTGTTCGACCGTCAGGGTTGAATCCGGTCCGAACCAGACGACACCCGGAACGTCCTTGAATTCACAGCACGGATCGGAGATCTTTGCTATCCGCGCTGCCTGCGCGTACGCGTTGCCATCCAATGGCGGAATAACGGGCTGGACCAGAAACAGGCCGGCGGTCGCCGCAGCAACGATAAATACGCTGAAACGCATCTCGCAGACTCCTCAGTATGAGGGAAATGTTGTTTATTAACGGCGCAACAATATCATGTTTCGGATTTTATACACAAGCAAAAGCAAGACGGTCTCCAGCACGGCCGGTTGATGGTCACTGGTCAGATGCTGAAGGACGTTCAAGCCAGCAGAGACAATGCATCCGTGCGTCAGTCCAGTCTCGACTCCTGTACTCTGAGGCGTGGGACAAGGACATGCAGATTGTCGCCCGTTGCTGGCAGCGGAAGTGCGGATTTCAGCCGATCACCTGTGCGCTTGTAGTCCTGGCACACACCCCGGCTGATGCTGCCGTTCTTTCGATAAGAAAGGTTGGATGCCAGGGCAACAAAAGGATGTTGCCTCTTCCAGAGATTGCGTATCACTCGACGCAGAATTCCCCGCAGCGAGTAGAACCTGTGGATGCAGGAGTTCATCTCTTCAAGGATCTCGTCCTGTGTGAGATGTTTGTATCGCCCGACGGGAAAGGTCAGGGTGAAATATTTCCAGTCTTCGGGGAATCGGTTTGCGGTGATGCGCCCTTCCTCCTCCATTTTATTCCAGAGGACCGTCCCGGGCAATGGAGTCAGAAACAGTACATTGAGAATATCCACGCCATACTGATTGGCCGTATCGGCGATATTCAAGCCGATGCCAGGCCGATCTACATCCAGTCCCATGATGAATGAGCCGGCAACAGTGATATTGTAGCTCTGGATCCGGCGTACCGAGGCTCTGTAATCGCGACCTTCCTGAATATTGTACTTCTTGTGAACTTCGATCAGCCCCTCTTCGGTAGTCGTCTCGAATCCGATGAAAGCACCTATAC
>DAOVNN010000316.1 GCA_030630165.1 Candidatus Krumholzibacteriota bacterium | reverse complement strand
CTGCTGAAGAAGGGGCTGCGGCTCGCCGTGATCTCCGACGCGCCGAGGCAGGAGGCCTGGATGAGGCTTTGCTACCTCGGGCTCCACCACATGTTCGACACGGTCATCGCCTTCGAGGACACCGGCGAGCGCAAGCCCAGCCCGGTGCCGTTCCGCCTGGCGCTCGAGCGCATCGGCATCGAGCCGACCGAGGCGCTGATGGTCGGGGACTGGCCGGAGCGGGACATCGCGGGAGCCGGGGAACTCGGGATACACACCGTCTTTGCCCGTTACGGCGACACCTTCGAGACGGGAGAATCGGGAGCGGATAACGAGATAGACGATATATATGCGCTTGTCGGCATCGTCGATGAGCTGAACGGGACGAAGCCTGAGAGGGAATAATATGCATGTCGTGACGAATGAACAGATGAGGCTCCTCGATGAGGAGACGATCAAGAGGTTCGTGCCGGGGCTGACGCTGATGGAGAGGGCGGGCCAGGGGATCACCGACGCGATCCTCGAGCTGGCCGGGAGCGCCGAGGATCTCTGCGTCTCGATATTCCTCGGCGTCGGCAACAATGCCGGCGACGGGCTCGTCGTGGCGAGGCTGCTCACGGAGAAGCACGTAAAGTGCACACTCTTCTACCTCATTGAGCCGAAGGACTTCTCTCCCGACGCGTTCAAGAACTACGCGAAGCTGGCGAAGTTTCGCAAGGCCAGCGCGATAGAGGAGGTCAACCTCTTCCTCGAGGGCTGGGAGGACAAGGTCATCAAGGGATTCACCGAATGCGACCTGATCGTCGACGCACTCCTCGGGACGGGGATAAACAGCCCCGTCAGGGATAGCTACGCCGAGATCATCGGGCTGATCAATCATTCCGGCCTTCCCGTCATGTCTGTCGACATCCCCTCGGGGGTCAACGGAACGACGGGAGAGGTGATGGGAACGGCCGTTATGGCAGACATCACCGTGACGATGGCGCTGCCCAAGACCGGACTGCTCTTCTATCCGGGCAAAGCGTTCACGGGATCGCTCGAGGTGGTCGATATCGGTATTCCCGACGAGGTCATCGATGCCTCCGGACTCGATACCTGGATACTCGACGAGATGTCCGCCCTGGCCGATCTGCCCCATCACGGGCCCGACACGCACAAGTTCCAGAGGGGATCGCTCCTTGTCGTCGCGGGAAGCAGGCGGTACGCCGGCGCTGCGTCGCTTTCTGCCGTGTCGGCCCTCAGGACAGGCTGAGGGATCGTATACCTCGCCTGTCCGTAATCGATCCGGACCGCCATCCAGGCGGCATTCCCCGAGATCATATTTGTATCGCTCCCCGAGACGGAGTCGGGATCGATAGCTGCGTCGGCGCTGGAGATCCTTTTCAGTGAGATAAAGTTCGACGCCGCGGCGATCGGGCCGGGGATGACAGACGAGAAGGAGACAGCAGGCTTCGTGCGGGAGTTCGCTGCCCGCTGCGAGAAGCCGCTGCTGATCGACGCCGACGGCATAAACGCATTCGAAGGACTCTACGGAGAGCTCCAGACCCTGTCGAAAAACAGGAGCATCATAATGTCGCCCCACTCGGGAGAGCTGAAGAGACTGACCGGCATCACAGTGCCCGACGGACCCGGCGAGCGGGCCGACGCACTGAGGAAAATCGTTCTCGATACGGGAATCACGCTCGTCCACAAGGGTGCGCCTACGGTCATCGCGCATGCCGGAGGCAGGCTCGACATCAACGTCCACGGCCATTCGGGGATGGCGACTGCGGGGAGCGGGGACGTTCTCACGGGAGCTATAGCGGGGATGCTCGCCCAGGGCGCCTCGCCCGACGAGGCGGCAAGGGTCGGCGTCTTCGTTCATTCCCGTGCTGCCGAGATTGCCGCGGAACTGACAGGCGAACGGGGGATGATCGCCGGCGACTGCTCCGACTCCCTGCCGATGGCGATCAGGGAGCTCGAGGAGCTGACGCCGTAGCCCGGTTAACTGAAAGGGTTGAATATGAACAGGGTCCGTTACGCTCTGCTGGTCATATTGATTGCGGTATTCGTTCATTCCTGTTCCTCGCTCTCCTCGACAGAGAGCAGGCTCCGGGAATGGCAGCGGGGAGTCTGGGTGTCCGGCGGAGGAGCCTACACCATCTGGACAGACACTCACTACTTCGTGGTATCGGTAGCTGGAGACAGCGTCTCGGCGAATATCTATTGCGGCAGCTCGCAGGTCCGCTTCACCGACAAGGGAGTAGCTCGCAGGCAGAACGTCAGGGTCCGCCAGCTGCCGGGAAAGGCTCTTAAGAACTTCAGCGATTTTTCGATGTATACAGAAGGCGACGGTGGCGGCGTAGAAGAGGCGCAGCTCGAGATCGATATAAACAAGTTCGAGGCGGGAACCTGCAATATCGTAGAGGGTGTGATCTACGATTCAGTGACTGAAGAGACATCAGAATACATCATTCTTTCGACCTGCAACGGTGACCGTGTCAAGCTCTTCAGCGACGGACGTTCGTTGTATATGCCGGCAGGCGGCGGCGAACACTGGTCGTATCGCCTGGAATCCTGGTAGTCAAATCGGAAGTAATCCTGTAACAGGAAGAAAGGAAGGTACAAGAGCGAATGAATCGATACCACAAGAAGGAGGACACCGTGAAGAAGCTCTTTGTCGCAGCGTTGCTGATAGCGTGCATCTGTATTCCTGTTCAGGCTGAAGAAGAAGCCGGACTGGAAAACCTTCTGGAGATGGCCCCTTACAGTGACAAGGGAATGGGCAAAAGAAAACTGGTAGACGAGGATTACCTGTGGATGATGCAGGCCGCGTTGAAACCCGGGCAGATCGTGCCCCAGCATAACGCGAACTCTAATGTGCACATCATCATCCTGGACGGGGAAGTCGTTATTAATCTGTCCGGAAAAGACGTCACCGCAAAGAAGGGTGATCTTGTGCCTGTCGCTTTCAAGACGGCGATGAACATTAAAAACAAGACCGAAGCGAACGCGACATTCGTGATCATCAAGACACCTAACCCCGGTCAGATGGGCAAGTAGGGCAGGGTCCCGTCCACATCAAGGGCGGAAGCGGAGATTGCGGCACAGCCGGAGAGCAGCGCCGATCCACCGTTGCGGCTGACAGTGGAGGAATGGAACGAGATCAAGCAGGCGGTAAATGGGGACTCTCTCGACGAAGAGCCCAGACCGTTAAAGATCACCCTCCCCACGTATCCTGACGGAGAAGACCGGCCAGAGACCATACCCGCGGTACACGTCGGTATTTACGAGTTCCTGCCGGGAAAAAGGAACGGAGAACCTGTCGAAGCCGCAATGGAAGTTCCGATCAGGTTCAAACTTCACGGAGATTGACAGCGATCTTCGGCCATGGTCCTGTCCGTACTGGCGGAGATGTTCGCGCACTGAGAAAAACAGCGCTGTTTGAGGTGCCATATGAACAAGATTCCACATATCGACCCTGTTTCGGATCTCAACCCGGAG
>DAOVNN010000213.1 GCA_030630165.1 Candidatus Krumholzibacteriota bacterium | reverse complement strand
GTCTCCCTCCCGCTGCACCGTCTCGACATCGCTCCCCACGCCGACGGGGCCGTAGTAGCGGTCCTGGCCGACGAGGATACGGCGAACTCCCTCTGCGAGACGCCGATCTGGATCGAGGGGCTCGGCTGGTCTACCGACACACCGACCCTCGAGATGCGCGACTGGGGCGAGGCGGCGTACGCCCGCCTCGCGGCAGAAATGGCATACAGGATGGCCGGAATCGAGAATCCGGCCGCGCTGATCGATTTCGCCGAGATATGCGACGAATACTCCTACAAGGAGCTCCAGCACATGGAAGCGCTGAAGCTCTGCATGCCCGGCGAGGCGGCCTACATGATCGAGAGTGGTGCCACTTCGTACCAGGGCGAGCTTCCCATTAACATTTCAGGCGGCGCGCTCGGCGTCGGACACCTCTTCGAGGCATCCGGCGCGCACAAGATACTCGAGCTCGTCGAACAGCTTCGCGGTGAAGCGGGCGCCCGGCAGATCCCCGACGTAAACGTCGGTCTTGCACAGGTCTGGCGCGGTGTTCCGACTGCCTCCGGGGCAGTCGCCATCCTTTCGAACATGTAGGAGGTCTTTTGCGATGGGAATGAGGAAAGTAGCAATTGTGGGAGCCGGCATCACGAAATTCGTGCGCCGGGCGCAGGAGACGGGAAAGGAACTGTCCTGGCAGGCCTCGAAAATGGCCCTCGACTCCTGCAATCTTACTCTCGATGATGTAGACATGGTCACGCTGGGCACAGCGCCCGACGCGTTCGACGGAGTCCATATGAAGGGTGAGTATCTGTCCGACGGAGCTGGCGGCATCGGCAAGCCTTACATGCGCCATTTTGTCGGCGGAGGCACAGGGGTATTCAGCCCGATACACGGCTGGTTCCACGTGGCAAGCGGCATGGCGGATATCTGTCTCGTCGTTGCAGAGGAGAAGATGTCAAGCTGCCACCCGCACCCGGCGGGAGCCTTCCTGACTATCTTCGACCACACGACCGAGCAGCCCCTCCTGCCGACCCTGATGTGGATATTCGCACTCGAGATGAACCGGTACATGGAAACGTACGGTATCACGAAGGCGGACATCGCCCAGGTCTCGGTAAAAAACAAGCTCAACGCGATGGATCACCCATCGGCGCAGGTCGCCGAGAAGATCACGGTCGAGGACGTGCTGAACAGTGAGACCCTCTGCTGGCCGGTCAACCGTCTCGACATCTCCCCCGCCTCCGACGGCGCCGCGGCGATAGTACTCGTCAGCGAGCGCGTCGCCCGTCGGCTTACCGACAAGCCGGTATGGATCGACGGCGTGGGCCACGCGATCGATACGGCATACTGGGCCACGCGCGATCTCTCTTATCCTCGCTACGTGGAAACGGCGGCGAGACAGGCTTACGAGATGGCCGGCATCACGGAGCCCGACAAGGAGATCCATATCGCCGAGCCGTACGATCCGTTCGATTACAAGGAACTGCACCACATGGAAGGGCTGATGCTCTGTCCGCGCGGCCAGGCTGCACAGCTGACCGCCGACGGAGTCACCGCCCGCGACGGCAACATGCCGATCTGCCCCTCGGGCGGCGCCCTCGGCGTCGGCAACCCGATCGCCGCCACCGGCCTGATGAAGATTATCGAGATCTTCCTTCAGCTCCGGGGCGAAGCGGGCAAGCGCCAGGTGCCGGGCAATCCGCGCTGCGGACTGGCCCAGGCCTGGGGTGACCTGATGCAGATGGGTACCGTCGTAGTGATGAGGAACTAGTATTACGAACGGAACGAACAAGGAGCATAAGAGATGAAACTCGAAGATTTTGAACTCAGGGGGACAAACCTGAAGTCCTCCGACTTCAAGACGGGCAAGGTTCTCACGACCGAGTGGGAGCCCGACCTGAAGTACGCATGGGACGACGGCGTCGCGATCGGCCGTTACCTCGCGGAACTCGGGAAGGGCAGAATAATCGCCAGGACCTGCTACAAGTGCAACCGGACGATGCTGCCGCCGCGTATGTTCTGCGAGTTGTGCTTCCGCCCCACCGACGAGTGGACGTTTGTGAAGGACACCGGCGTGATCGAGACCTTCAGTATCGCGAAGGTCAACTGGGACGCCTCGAGGCGCGGCCCCAAAGAGCCGCCCCTGCTTCCCGCGGTCATCGTGATCGACGGCGCCTCTGAGGGCATGGGCATCATGCACATGCTCGGCGAGGTAGATCCGAAGGACCTGAAGATCGGCATGAAGGTGAAGGCCGTCTGGAAGAAGGCCGAAGAGCGCACCGGCGCTATCACCGACATTCTATATTTCAAACCTGTCGCCGCTAAAAAGAAGGCAAAGAAAAAGGCTGCACCCAAAACCCGGGGAAAGAGGTGAGATAAGCATGGCGATTACCGAGAAGATAACAAACACGACGACTCCCACCTTCTGGGAAGGAGCCATCCCCGTCCGCTACGTCTACACCTACGGGCTGGCCGGCGAGAAATTCTTCCGTACCGTCAAGGACAAGGGCACCTTCCTCGCGACATACTGCGAGGACTGCGATATCTCCTTTGTTCCTCCGAAGGTCTATTGCGACCGCTGCTTCAATGAGCTCGATTCGTATATAGACGTCGGCACGATCGGATACGTCGAGACCTTCACCCTTTCCTTCCGCAATATGGACGGATCGGAGAAGGAGGTCCCGGAGCTCCTCGCTATGGTCCGTATCGGAGATACAGATGGAGGCCTGATCCACTACCTCAAGGGTTTCGAGATCGATGAGATAGGGATCGGGATGCCCGTAAAGGCTGTATTCAAGCCGAAGGCGCAGCGAAAGGGTTCGATAGAGGATATAATCGGATTCGGCCCGCTGAAGTAGAAAGCACGAAACGCGAAAACCGGCCGGCGCCCTGTATCTACGGGGCGCCGGCTTTTGCGTTGTGATGCATTCCTCCTTGCTGTTATATTCGTTCTCATGGCGGTACAGACACAAAACGGCAGATCGACCTGCATACACGTCATCCACTCGCTCGAGTACGGAGGCGCCCAGAGGGACCTCTACTACTACGCGAAGTTTCATGACCGGGACAAGTACCGCCTGGAAGTCATATCGTTCCACCCCGGCGGGGAGATGACAGGCGACATCGAGAGTCTCGGTGTAAAGGTCCATGTCCTCGGATCGAAATCATCCGATCCGATTTCCTTTTTCCGCCTGGCCGGGATATTCCGTGAGAGCAGCGCAGGAATCGCTCATTTTCACAATCCCCTCCCTGTATTCCTGGGCGTCCCCGCATCCGTGGCCAGCCATGTCCCTGTCAAGGTAATGACCGAGCACAGCATCAACTACCCCGGAAGAACGGGCGGCCGCCTGAAGACAGTCCTTTACGAAAAACTCCGTCGGAGACTCGATTTTGTTATTGCATGTTCGGAGGAAGTCAGAAATTCTCATCTTCACTCACTGGAATCAGGACGCCTGGTCACGATCCCGAACGGAGTCGACCTCGAGTTATTCGATGCGCAGATGATAGATAGTAAAACTCCCGGCACCTTTCACATCGGAAGCATCGGCAGCCTCACATCCCAGAAGGGATATACCCACATGATCGAAGCGATACGGATCATGACGTCCAGGAGCATCCCCGTGAAACTGACCTTCGTAGGCGACGGTCCCCTGAGAGGTGAACTGGAAGAACAGGTGAAACGGTCAGGGCTCGGGGATATAGTCAGATTTACAGGAGTCCTGAAAGATGTGGGAAACGAGTTGAGGACATTCGATATCGTCGCGGGGGCCTCATTACGCGAAGGTCTGCCCCTTGGAATCCTCGAGGCAATGGCATCAGGCAGGGCCGTGGTAACAACCGATATCGGTGGAAACAGGGAAGCCGTGGAAGATGGAGTAACAGGACTGCTCGTACCTCCTGCCGACCCGGAGAGCCTCGCTCTCGCCCTCGAATCACTGTGGGAAGACGGGGAGAAACGTGCATCGATGGGGCGGGCCGGCCGGACCAGGGTCGAGGAGTATTTCTCCGCAAGGGAGATGGTAGCCGGGACCGAAAGGATCTACGACTCGGTCCTGCAGCAGGGAGCCGGAAAGTGATGAAGGAGACACTCCATATCTCGGCCGTCGGCGATATCGGCTTTCACGGCAGAGTCGGCGATGACATCGCGGTCCATGGACCTGAATATCCCTTCGAAAAGATTTCGGAAACCCTGTCGCGGGCCGATGTAGTCATCGGTAACCTTGAGATCCCCTTTGTACCTGAAGGGACGCCGCCGGTTCGCCGCGACATCTCGTCAGGGTTCTGTTCGGATCCCGCCGCTGCCGGATCGCTTAAAGCAGCAGGATTCGACATCGTTTCCCTGGCAAACAACCACATCATGGACTACGGCCTTCAGGGACTCCAGACGACACTGGAAATACTGGACAATAAGGGCATCGCCCATACCGGCGCCGGCAAGAACCTCGCGGAGGCCAGGCGGCCCGCAATCATCGAGAGAGAGGGCCGGCGACTCGGAATGCTCGCCTATGCAATGACAGGGAGGCACACCGCTGGACCCGGCATATCGGGGGCAGCTCCCCTGGACGAATCGGTCATACTTGAAGACATCATGCAAGTGAAAGAATCCGTAGACCTCCTTGTCGTCTCACTTCACTTCGGCATGATCTATACCGACTACCCGAAGCGTGAGGATCAGATCCTCTCCAGGCGGATCATCGACGCCGGAGCCGACGCGGTCATAGGACACCACCCTCACCTTATCCAGGGGATTGAAAAATACGGACGCGGACAGATTGCCTACAGTCTCGGGGAGATCCTGTTCGATCCCTCGTCCGGGTTTGTCGAGGCATCGCACGTGAAGGATCTGAGAAGGCATTCGATGATCCTTGAACTTCTGATATCCAGCGAGGATACCGAAGCAAGAGCTCTGCCGGTGTTTATCGGCGAGGACCTCCGTCCCGGCCGATGCGGGGAAGAGATGGAAAATGAGATCCGTACGAGGCTGCAGACGATCTCGTCAGTCCTGCCGGAATATGATATTGATTTTGACCGTCATCTGGCGGAGCGTACGATCCGGCACGAGACGAAGGTCCTCATGTACAACCTGCGGCGGTTTAATATAGGTTATGTCGCGAAGAAACTGACGAAGGTGAGGTTGACGCATATCAGGGGATTATGCGGAGGAGTTGTCCTGAAACGAAAACGAATCCTTCTGTTGGGCCCCCTGCCTCCCCCCACAGGTGGAGACACTGTCTCCACGGCTGCGCTTATTGCCAGCGGATACTGGCATGCCGGTGGATTCGAGATCGAGTGCATCGATACATCAGCAGGCGGCGGCGTGAAGCTGACTGATGTGAAGAGATCCTGGAAAGATCCTC
>DAOVNN010000363.1 GCA_030630165.1 Candidatus Krumholzibacteriota bacterium | reverse complement strand
TTCGATGTAGACCCGGTGCTGAGAAATGTGATGCTCGTCCAGTCCGCGATGCCTACCGCCGTTACCGCGGTGGTCTATGCGACCGAGTTCGACTGCAGGCCGAGGATCGTCGCGCTAGGCATTCTCTCATCCACTCTTATCAGCGTGGGAAGTATCACGATGATACTGAGCTTTCTCATCTGACGGAAACTGTTGTGATGAACAGGATAATATTTTCACCAGAAGACGATGATTCCGCGGCGAGATTCCTGGCCGAGTGCTCGAGGCTTGCCATGGATGGCCATGATGTCTCGGTCAAGCTCGCGGGGGACGGGACAGGCGATACGGTACCTGACGAGACAGTACTCGAGAAGATGGCGCCGGAAGGGATCAGCGCTGCTGTCACATTCGATAATCTTTTCGGAATAGTCGAAATATCACCCTCCGACATGTTGATCAGGGCGAAGGGCGGAACTCCGGTCTCCGATATAGCCGTCGCTGCGGAAGAATCGATGCTGTGGTTCCCCCATTACGACGGTTCCATTGACAAAGAGATGAATATCGCCTCTATGCTCATGGAGGCGCCTGTCCTGCCGGTGTCTGAAGAGTATGGAGGCTTGAGAGAATATATCCTCTCCGTCGAGCTTGTAACAGGAGCCGGGGAGAAGGTCCACTTTGGTTCCAGATCGATAAAGGATGTAGCCGGCTACGAGGTGATCGGATGCCTGCTCGGTGGCGGAGGAAGGTACGGGATGATTACCGGAGTGACCCTTCGGCTCATTCCCGGCCAGGCCGGCAGAGAGACTGGGCCGGGCAATCCGGTCAAAACGGAAGAAAATGAACCACTCGAACGCATAACGGCGATAATTCAGAAGGTGTTCGACTCGGCAGGAATCCTCAGATGGTGAGTGAAGAGAATAAGAGAAACGTAGCGGAAGATTTCCTGCTCTGCAACAGGTGCGGCGCGTGCAGGGCCGTCTGCCCCGTAGCTGACGCTGTCGGCGAGGAATGGGCATCAGCGCGTGGCAAGGTCGAACTCGCCGAGGCCTTCTTCCGGGGTGAGAAGCTGACCGACGAGGATCTCCAGCAGGCGTTCGATCTCTGCCTTCACTGCATGGCGTGCGAGGAGAACTGTCCATCGGGGATGAGAGCCGAGGAGGTGATCCTTGCAGCGAGAGTCGAAATGGCCAGGCGAGGCAAGATTCCCTGGATGAAGCGTGTCGCGTTGAAGATGCTCGACGGGATGGACAACGTACTCTTCCAGACGATGAGGCAGCTGGGCATGTCGAGAAAAGGGCCGCCTCACGGGACGAGAGGAAAGAGCCCTCTCAGCATCTTCTATCCTCTTCTGGGCTGGCCCAGGCAGAGATTTATTCCGCTTCCGAAGAACAAACCGTTCCTGAAGAAGGGATCTGAGTTCTTTCCCGCATCGTTTTTCGATGAGATCATGCTCGACCCCGCCAGGTTCGCCCGCAAGAGCCATGGAGATACCGGGTTGGATCAGGAAGGCGCAACTGCGCTGATCGACCTGGTCCTGAGAACGAGGATAAAGAACCGCGCCGAACGAAGGCGGGCATATTTCTTCGTCGGCCATACGGTGAACCACTTCTTTCCCGAGGAGGCAGAGGCGATCACGCTCGTTCTCAACATCCTCGGGATCGACGTCCACGCCCCTGCCGGACAGGCCTGCTGCGGGGCTCCGCAATTCTACTCGGGAGATATTGAGGCGGCCAGGAAGACGGCCGCGAAGGTCGTTGAACAGATCTCGAGGGTAGAGTTCGACTGGATCGTCACGTCATGCTCGTCGGGCGGGAGGATGCTGAAGCATGAGTTCCCGCGGCTCTTCGATCTGAACGAGGACGGATTCTTCAACATCGCGTGGGATCCTGTCACAGAGGTCTTCACGAGAAAGGGCGAGGGGAGCTCGGCTCGCGAGGAGTACTTCGAGATCGGCGAATTGTACAGAAAACACATAGAGACCCGGATATTCGATATAAACGAACTCATCGTCGATCTCCTCGGCCTGGAGAAGTCGGTCCGCGGATTTGACAGCATGGTCATGAACATGGACGAAGTGAAGAAAGAAGCAGGACAGGAAGGAATCGACGAAGAGGGCTCAGATACGAGATCGACCGTCACCTATCACCATCCCTGCCATCTCAATCGCGGACAGAAGGTCGACTGGCAGCCCGAAATGATACTGGAAAAGCTTCCAGGCTGGAAGTATGTCAGGATGAAAGACGCCGACGTATGTTGCGGGGGTGGAGGGACTTTCACTTTCACGCATCCGGATGAATCAGAGGTGATCGCCAGGCGGAAGATGGACGCCATCGAGGATGCGCAGCCGGGTGTGGTCGCAACTGCATGCCCCCTGTGCAGGATACAGATCATGGATATGATGAAGCGAAGGTTTACTGTCGAAGCGAAGGAAAAGGGTCTGCCTCCCCGCGAGATTCCTGTCGTATCGCCAGTCGAGCTTCTCGCGGGAGATCTGCTCAAGATCCTCAGGTAAACCGGTCTAATCAGCGGCAGTATAAGAGATTGCGTGCGCTTCCAGGCGGCTTTCTGCACTATTGACATCGACGGTAAGGGATACTATTATTATTACCCGGCGGCGCCAGCGCCGCCGCCGAAAAATTTAAAGATTTAAGTGCTCCTCAGTAGCTCAATTGGTAGAGCATTCGGCTGTTAACCGAAGGGTTGTAGGTTCAAGTCCTACCTGA
>DAOVNN010000038.1 GCA_030630165.1 Candidatus Krumholzibacteriota bacterium | reverse complement strand
GTTGTATCCCGCCTTGAATTTCTGGTTTGCAACAGCGGTAACGGCCACGAAGGCCCCCTTTTTCGTTTATCTAATCTTCTTCGCTGACAGAGACGAATGTCACGTTTACTGCGTTTGCTTCCTTCAGCTGCTCCATGATACGGGAGACCAGGTCATACTTAGTGCGCCTGTCGATGTTAAAGGCGACGATGAGGCTCCTGTTCTCCTCGAACCGTTTCGTTACCACTGCGTCGATAAACTCCACCTCGACCAACTTGTCGTTGATACTGACCCTGTTGAAACGGTCGGCCCAGATATTCATCAGCTTCTCCCGCTCCAGTTCCGAGCCCGTCTCGGCCCGCGGCAGGGAGATCGGAAGACCCTCTTCCATCTTGAAGATCGTCGTAACCATAAAGAAGATCAACAGAAGGAAGATGATATCAGCCATCGACCCTGTCGGGATCGAACTCTGTACACCCTGTTTTTTTGAAATCTTCAAGGCGCTTCTCCTCTGTTAACTACTCTTCATCGTTCTCAGTGAGATCCTGTCGGCATGGGCGAGCCTCAGCTCGTCGAGGATATCGATCATCACACCGTAATCGGCTTGGGGATGCGTCTCGATGACAACTACCAGCTTGGGATTGGCGAGAAGCTTGTTCTCGATGATCTGCTGGAGATCCCTGACCCCGACCGGTCCCGTACCCTTGATGACGATCGATCCGTTGGCAAACGCCTGGATCGTAAGAACATTGTCCCGCTTCAGTTTTACCGACTTGGACTGCTGCCCCGGAAGGGCCATGGGCAGTCCCTTTTCGACCGCGAACATCGTGCTCACCAGGAAGAAGATGAGCAGAAGAAAGTTGATGTCCGACATCGAGGCGGTACTGAATTCGGAAGAGACTTTGCTTGTCTTCTTGATCATTTTATTACTCCGGACGGGTTACTGGCCCACACCCATCTCAATGAGTTCATTAACGAGCTCGGCTGAGGCTTCCTCCATCTCGAGAACGAACCTGTCGATCTGGGAGACGAAGAATGAATGGCCGATACTCGCCGGAATAGCGACAATAAGACCAGTCGCCGTTGTAATGAGCGCCTCCTCGATACCGGAGGCTACTACCTTCGCGCTGACCTGTTCGGCCGACGCGATAGCGGCGAACGCGCTGATCATACCTGATACCGTCCCAAGGAACCCCAGGAGCGGAGCGACCTGCGCGACGGTAGCGATTGCGACCAGTCCTCTCTCGAGAAACGAGGTCTCGATACTTCCCGCCGTCTCGATGGCTTCTTTCACAGCGTCGGGACCACGGCCCGCCCTGAGCAGGCCTGAGTGGAGGACCGCTGCGATCGGCCCCCTCGTCCTCTCGCAGACGCGCATGGCTCCGTCCAGTCCATCTGAACGCATCGCCAGAAGAACGTCGGACATCAGTTTTCTGATGTTGACGCGGGCGCGCGACAGTGTGACGAGCCTCTCGATAATAAAGACAAAGCCGATGATCGACGCGAGAAGGAGGGCGTGCATGAAGTTGCCGCCATCGACGTACTTCTCGCCGATACCGCTGTGCTTGAGGTTGTAAAGAACGGCTCCGAGTTTTTTTCTCTCCGCCATATCCTCTACGGCCTTTGCGACCAACATCGAGTCGTTCTTTGCTGTGGCCAGTGAATCGGTCTCGGCCTGGACGGTGAACTCAGGCTCAATAACGGTCTCCTCAGCTTCCTGTGCCACGACGGCAACAGAAGCGAATACTACGAGGAGAACCGATATGAGAAGAACCGACCTGACCGAAGAGTTTGTCTTTACCATTGCGACGCGCTCCTTTGGGGAAAAATAGTACCAGTAGTGTACTTTCATTCAGTTACGGATTTTCCGTTGAAATAGTCAGGAGACCTTATCCAAGTGCACGGGCTGGAAGAATAATCCAGGAAACACGCAAATCAGCCCATATCAGCCTCTTAACTGCTGTAAAATACTTTATGCGAACCCCCTTGTCAACGAAAAATTCCAGGGGCCGTTTCCAGCGCGTTTTTTCAGCGTCATTCTTCGACACCCGATGAACCGAAGCCCTCTATCTCCTCGGAAGTGCCTACCAATATGTAGTTTCCGATGCCGTCCTTGTCCACGAACAGATACCTCATACCGGCCCTTCCCATCATCACCCTGTCCCTCGCGAAGAGCGGGTCCCCCCGCATCGTGAACATCCACAGCTGATATCCGCCGGTATCCATGCCACCACCCCTGAAGGGCCTGTTGATATTACTCGTCGCTTCCCTCATCATCACGAAATCTGTGCCCACACCCTTGTACGGTGAGTGGATGATGACCTTGTACTTGTCTTCGAGCTTTCCGAGCGCTTCGTTCAGGTCGGTCCTGTTGAAGGGAATGCTTTCCGAGATGATCTCATCGGGCGGACCCAGTTTAATGTAGAGCAGCCCGCGTGCTGTCAGTGCTCCACGCGTGCCTCCCCCGGCAAAATTTGCGTCGGTATACCTGACGCGGCTCTGGAATATATCGTACAATTCGTTGACAGCGGTATGCGGCGTAGGGTCATTCTTCTTCCAGAAGGCGGTCAGTACCCGCTCCTGCTCACCGATGCTCATCCTCTGGAACTCGTCGAACTCTGATTCCCTGAAGATCACGCTCGCCTCGACAAGGATATCCCTGCGAGGTTTCTGCCAGTTGACCAGCTGCCATGCGATGCTGAACTCCTTTGCGGACGTACCCCTCAAGGCACCGTCGTAAAGGACCTCCACCCTGGCTGTATAGTTGCCTGCCGCCCAGGTGTTGACATCGAACGATCCGAAAATCAGGATCCTTCCGTCCTTAACGGAAACCAGCCCGCTCCTGGTGCCTACCACCTCTCCCTTCGAATCAAGTATGGACAGGAAGACGTCTGCCGAGTCGGGATCGTCGCCGGCGGGAACGAGTCCACTGCTGAAAAACGACAGCGTATCGTTCTTCAGCCCGTATATCTGCATCGGATTGGGAACATACCTTCCGCCGCTCTCACGACTCCATAAAAGTACCGGATCACTGAGAGCGAGGCGGTCAGGAGAGAAGCCGGTGATCTCAAGCTCGAAATCCTCGATCTCCGAATAGTAATGCTTGCGGTTGAGCAGACCCATGAAGGTCTTTTTCCTGCGCTTCAGATCCTCGACCCGGACTTTTATCGTGTAGCTTCCAGGCTCGACGGAACTGGAATCTGACAGGTAGATGAATCCGGAGAGGTCATTGATCATGGGCTTTGTGTCGCGCGAGTCCCTGATAACGAGACCCTTCTCGTGTATCTTCTCTTCTCCGCGCCTGAGCACGAGGGAGACCTGCACGGCAGCCTCGAACGATCCGTCCTTTTCCTTGTACTCGATTTCCTTTACCGGGATGGCGATCTGGAAGAGTGCCAGGGTCCTGCCGTTTTCAAGGGGAAGGGCGGAGGTGTCGAGGAAGAACTCGAAATCCCCTTCACCCCTTGCGACCTGCCCGGCTGCTGCCGGCGCCAGCAGCAGCAGAGCAATCAATGTTATCAATGTGATGTTTCGTGTTTCTCTCATAACAGGCCGGGTCT
The DNA here is from genome assembly GCA_030630165.1 of Candidatus Krumholzibacteriota bacterium. GTDB lineage: Bacteria > Krumholzibacteriota > Krumholzibacteriia > Krumholzibacteriales > Krumholzibacteriaceae > JAUWCL01. The sequence continues at coordinate 9,594 of DAOVNN010000038.1, read as the reverse complement.
CTCGCGGCCCGGCGCCCTCCCCTCAGCTTAATAACTGAAATTGAGGGTGAAGCGGTGAGCCTGCCCGAGGAAACCGAGGTCCTCCCACGCGTAGTCTACCCCGATATCGGAAGTCTGGCTCGTATCGAACCTGAAGCCGAGACCCCACGCAAGACCCTGCGTATCGTAATCGATATTATATCCGGAACGTACATAAAAGAACTCGTTGAACCCGTACTCCATACCTACGTTCAGCCTCTCCTTGTTGTCGGAAGGATGAGAGAACTCTCCTGACGCGAGCAGCGCGTGAGCGCCTCTCCTGTAGGCATCGACGCTCAGGCCCAGCTTGAAGAGCGTCGGCATCTTGGACGCGCGGTCGTCGAAATCGACTTCTGAACCGAGACTCTGGATCATCATGCCAAGCTTCATGCCCTGGATGCCGATCCGGTAGAGGAGGCCGAAGTCGAATGCCATCGCCTGCACACTCTTGTCGGCCAGCCCCATGTGAATGAAATGGGCTGTGATACCGGCGGAGAACCTGTCGGTGAACCACATCGCGTACGACAGACCGAAGGACATGTCACCGGCGTCGAAGTACCGGTTCGTACCCTCTGGCATATAGATCGTACGCTCGAGCTGCGGATCCATCGTCAACGCTCTCGCACTGATTCCCCAGGTTCCAGGGAGATACGGAGTGGAGAATGTTGCGGCGGCAAAATAGATGTCGATATCAGCAGGCCATGTAACCGTATTAAGGGTCACCTGCGTCCTTGTCTGAGCGACCATACCGGCAGGATTCCAGTAGATCGATGTAGCGTCATCGGCAACTGCCGTAAACGCACTACCCATTCCCGCAGCCCTCGCCGAGACGCCGACCTTCAGAAACTGGGCCGTGTACGTGCCCACTTTCTCGAAAGGCTTGGTCCCGCCGTAAGCGATGCCGTGCGCCAGCACCATCACTACGACCAACCCGAGAAACACCTTGCGAAACATCACCAGACCTCCTGAAATTGATCTCATTGTCATCTATCTGATAACTACGAACTTTCCGATAGTCCTGTTGAATTCACCGTCATCCGGCTCTACCGAGAAGAGGTAGACGCCACTTGTCACGTCCTGGCCGTTGCGGGATACGAGATCCCATCGCAGGGTGCCGCGCCCCCCGGATCCATCATGATAGAGGACCTCGACGATATCGCCGGCAAGCGTGAAGATCCGGACCGTGCTCCTGCAGGCGGGCAGGTTCCTGAACTCCACCTTGATTCCGGTCGGATCGTCCATGTTGGGTTCGAGCTTCCACGGCGCCATCGATCCTGCGGTGGCAGGGTTGGGAACGACAAAGACCTGGTCGTCCTTGTACTCCTGCGCCTTCTGAGCGTCGGAGAGCGGCACAGTGTACTGGAAGTTAGAGGACGGATCGCCGAACTTGTTGGGCTTGATAGGCACGCCGTTGTCCAGCAGATGATCGTAAGCCGTTATACTGTAGAAATAGTGCATGCCGTTATGCACGTCCTTGTCCTCGAACTGGTAGTACTGCAGCCCGCCCTCGAAGCCGAGATTGTACCTCGCAAGAGCCTCAAGCGTGTCGCACTGAAGGTTGCTCAGTCCCGGCGGGCAGGGAACCGTATCGAGCGGGTAGTACCAGAGGTTTTCCTCAAAGTAGGCTATGATCTCGTCCTTGCTGCTCAGATCCGAGAGGGGTTCGTATTCCCATCCTCCCTCGCTGACCGGCATCTTGAACTCGTGGTCGGGCAGAACGCCGTTGATCAGGTCCCTCTCCTCGAGAAGCTGCCAGAGCTCTCTGGCCGGTCCACTGAGCACTGAGGTGCCGAGCGGCCTTTCCCAGCCGTCAGCTCTCCAGATCCTGTATCCCTCGAAGTCGAACTCGAGCGTCGAGACGTCCGGCGTGACTTCGCTGAAGTTGTCCCAGAGCAGAACGATCTTGTGGTCGTATGGCAGGATCCTCATGTTCGGCGGAGGCGGCGCGGAACCGACGAGCCAGTTCACGTTGGTCTCCTTGCCCCCGACACCGGTCTGATAATCCTCGAATACCGCCTCGCCCTTTGAGCACCTCGTGTCCTCCCAGAGCTCGAGCTCCTGGAAGCAGTCATTGTTGATCCAGAGGATCTCTTCCCTGGCCGCGGACAGCAGTTCAAAATCAGCGTCACAAGAATCGGGATCGACACCGCTGACCGGTCCGGGCAGCGGAGTCTCTCTTCCAAGGATTCCCGTCTGGGGATTGCCGTCGATGTCGAACCAGTTGCCCTGGTACGCCATCGTCGCGCTCGCCGCGGCGGAAAGCATACCCTCGAGGCCCTCGCCCGCGACGAAAGCTACCTGGAGTGTCATCACACTGTCGGGAAGCAGTTCACGGAACGGGCCCGTAGCCATCAACATCCTGTAATCGCGCGGGACCTCGGCGTTGCGGTCCTTGCCATCCTTGCTCATCAGGGTGTAGCGCTCGAAATCGTTGGTCGGGTCGCCGCCGTTCTCGAACGGCTGGTCTCCCGAGAAGTTCTGATACGACGTGATGCCGACCTTCTTCGGAGCGTTGTCGCCGAGAGGATCGATGTCATGGCCGAGGAAGATGATCCCGAGATAACCGGTCGTCATCCCTTCATCGCCGTCCTTGTCATAGAAATAGGCAACGCTCATCCTCACCGGCACCTGCCTCGCGCCCTTCTGCGCGCAGCGGATGCCTTCCCAGAGACCGGTACAGTCATCCTGCCAGTACTGCTCGCGGTCGCGGGGGCCTGCATCTCCGTCAGCGAAGAATCCGACGAACACATCCTCGATGATATCCGATCCGTAGTTCTGGATCTTGTATTCGACGCCGACGAAGTTGTAAAACTGCTTCTCTTCCCACTGGTAGCTCTCCTGCCTCACGAATAGATGCAGGGGAGTGTGTTCGGGGTAGATCTGGGTGGCGTTCGCCTCATCATCGGTGAACCAGCAGGTAAACATCTGTTTGCCGATCGCGCCGAAATCCTCATCGATCTTCCCGTCGCCGTCATCGTCTACACCGTTCTGCCAGTCCTCGTCAGAAACCCCGTCCTTGTCGTCGTCATCGGGGCTGGGCAGCCTCGCTCCGTTCTGGATACCCTCGAACGCGGTGTAGATCTTCGCGTTCGGATCCTCCGTCCCGGGGGGCCTGAACTCTCTATCGTAGGCGGCGGTCGAAACGACGGGGATACCGCCCTTTCTCGCACCGATCCAGATTCCGGCGATATAAAGGTATTCAACGCCCGAGTTTGCCGGCCACTGCGCCGAGGGGAACTCGGCGATCGGCCAGTTCGAGGCGGGGTACGATCCGAAGCAGCCCCAGTTGCATACATGCATCTGGAGGTTCCCGACATTATGGATGCCGGTGCCGTCAAAGACCCAGATCTGCTCGAGCTGCTTTAGCTTGTCATTCCACTCATTCTCTTCCTTCCTCGCGGAAGCCGGAGAGTGAAGCATGACGATCAGCATCGCAACAAGAGCGATCAGCATGCATCCCTTGCGTATCATCTTGAGGACCTCCATTACCTCTCCATAGAGTTTCCTAGAACTCGAATCCAAAGCCTATTCGCCAAAGTCTGTGCGAGGCCCAGATCGTAGGATCGTTGACCGGCGTAAAGTCGTCGATACCGTCCTCGTCAAGATCCTGCAGGTACGCTCCCCCGAAATTACCCGTCTCGGTAAGATAGGAACCGCCGTCCATCCTGGCATTGACCATGTTGGGACGGGCGGCGGGAGCCACACCGAAGGGCAGAAGCACATCATCGTTGAGCAGATTCCTGCCCTCGAAGAAGAGCGTCAGCTCCTGACCATATATATTGAACTTCTTTCTTCCCTGAAGGTTGATCACATGTGTCTGGTCGAGCCTCATCGTGTTCTCCCACAGCGGGTCCGCACGCCTCGCGAACCTGTCGACAGGCGTCCACGGCAGTCCGCTGCCGAAGGAGTAGACCACGGTGGCTCCCCACTTGTTCTCGTCCTGCAGCCTCAGCGTGACGTTCAGCGTATGACGCTGATCCCAGTCGAGAGGCATCTCCTGCGTCGGCAGATGGGACAGTCCCTCGGCAGTAACGCCGAAGTTCGCGTCAGAGGCGACGCCGTCGGCGAAAGACCACGTGTAGGATATCTCGCCGCCGATATGATGGCTGAGGCGCTTGTTGATCGCTATCTCCATTCCGCGGGAACTGGCATACGTTCTGTTGATATACCGGTATCCCTGGAGGCCCAGGTCCTCGTCGGTCACCCTGGTCGACGAGATCAGTCCGTAGATGTCCTTGTTGAACACCACGAAGTTGGCCGCGATCGTCTGGGTGAACTGGTGCGATACACCTGCCTGGTACGAAACGGTAAGCTCCTCGTCAAGATCGGGGTTGCCGAGGACTCCGGCCCCAAAGACCATGTCCTGCGAGCGGAACAGGTACCTCCTGCTCGGCCACTGCGTGAATCTTCCGTAATGGAAGTGGAACTTGTCCTTGTCCGTGATCGGGAACGCGAAGCCGAGCCGAGGGCTTATCTGGAACTTGTACTTCTCGACGGTAGGATCGATCTCCCCGGAATTAATCAGGATTTCGGTGTTGTTTCCCGGTGAGAAGAAATCGAACCTGATGCCTCCGTTGACTACCATCCCCTGGTATTCCCACTTGTCCTGGACATAGAAGGAAGCCTCGGGATTGAAGTTATGGAATATGTTCGCGCTCGTCCCTGTCATGTACGAACCATCCTCGAGACGCCGGACGCTTCCGGGAGAGTTGATCGCCCGGTCATTGAGATCGTTGTAAATGAACTGTACTCCGGTCTGGAACACGTGCCCGGACCACTGCTGAGACGTGATATCCGTCTTGACCGTATAAATGACCGAACTGCGATCCTGATAATACGGGAAGTCGTAGGCGTCGACAAAGTACGGATAGTCCGGATCTGTATAGAACATCGAGTTGCTCACACCGCTGAGCATGAACACGCCGCTCGGAAGGATCGCGGGAGTGCCGGCTACGATGTAATCCTCCGGATTCTTCAGTTCGCCCGTAATGGGATCTTTCACCGATACGGTCCTGTCGAACTGCGACCGGCTGACGTTGATCGTGTACAGCAGGTTGTCGTTGACGTTGTGATTCAGCGCAAACTTGATATTGAGGTTGTTGCTTAAGGCTACGTTCGTCCGCTCGGCGGAGTTGAAGTAGACATGGCTCGAGTCGTCCCTGAAATAGCTGAACTTCGAATCGGGATTCTGGAATCCCTCGAAAAGGACCTTGTTATGGTAGTCCGTCTGGCCCTGCGCATTGACGACCTGCTCTTCCCAGATGATCTCGGTCTCCTCACCGTAGATATTCTCCACGAGCCTCGCGTGGAAGTTGTCGTACCTTATTATGAAGGCACCCGCCTCCGGGTTGTTCGGATCGCGCACCTTGGTGTAGATCGTGATCGGGTAGATCGTCCGGCGGCGCTGCTCGAGGGTACCGGGATAGTAATCCACCCTCATCGCCGCGAGCTCCGCCTCGTCCCGCTCGATCCACGGACCGTGATAGATGGAGACATACGGGCCGAATGCTCTCGCATCGTCAGCGAGGCTTTCACGGCTGGGCCGCAGCGTCGTGAATCTGTATATTTTCTGAACGTATCCTTCGATGTTCCAGTTGTGGCTGTATCCATGGCTCTTTGAGTGCGAGTAGATCGCCTCACCGATCAACTTCATGCCGGGCTTTACCTGCCAGGCCAGCTTACCCTGGACATTGTAAGACTCCGACTGCCTCTCCGCGAAGCTCATGTAGTTCGAAAGAGGTGTATTGGCCATATGGTCTTTTCTGCTCCATAAAGCCCAGTTTTCACCATCAGAGGCAGTGAACTCGCCCGATACATAGAAAGTCAGGTTGCTGACCCCGGTAGGTCCGCCGAAACCGAGACTGAACCTGTCATAGTTTGTATATGTCTTGTCCTTGCGGCCGAAATCGTCGGTCATGTACCGGATCTGTCCTTCGAAAGTCCGCCCGCCTTCTCTGGTACTGATATTCACGATGGCAGACTGCGCGTTACCGTACTGCGCGTCCATTCCTCCCGTAATGACCTGGCTGTCATCGGTTCCAAGCATACCGACCGCGATCATTCCTCCACCGAGAGGATCGTCCACGGGAACACCGTCGATCTGGAACTGGACCTCACCGTCGCGGCCACCGCGAACGTGAAGCTCATCCCCCGTCTTGATGATTCCGCCCTTGAGAGCGATCGCCTCGACGACATCGTCGACAGGAAGCTCCTCGAGCTCATCCTTCGACACTGTATGGGTCACCTCGGAGCTCCTCACGTCGATCTGGACCTGTTCGGCCTCGACGACGATCTCCTGAGTCTTTCCCACGATCTGCTCCTCCAGCTTGAAATCGGCTCTCGCGGTCTGACTGGCGTCGACCCTGACACCGGACTTCTCGGACGGCGCATACCCCATCATCATGACCTTGATGGTGTAAGTCCCGACAGGGACCCCGATGATGTTGAACGTTCCGTCGGTAAGTGTCATACCACCCATGTTAGTGCCGACTACCACTACATTGGCATAGGGAAGGGGGCTGCCGGATGTTGCTTCCGTGACTCTGCCTGTGATCCTTCCTGCCTGCGCCATGGCGGATTGCGCAGCCAGGAGAACAACCAGGGCGGGAAGTACGATGGCAAGCAGCCTGAAACAAGAGCGGGCTTTCATGTAAATCTCCTTGTACTTGCCTTTAGCATCTATGCCTGAAAATATAAGCCCATCCCGGAACATACCTTCAGAACGCCGGGGCGGGAGCAGGTGTGGGGTTTCAATCTCTCCTCTAATTCCTCACGGATAATATAATTATCCCTGCATAAGGTGTCAATAAAATTGCCCTCTGAGGTGCAAAATTGAATGATATTTCCGGTCATTCCCCGGGAAACAACCCTCATAATATCCCAACTCCTTGCGAAAACAGAATATAACATGAACTTTCTCATCTTATAACAACAAACTTGCCGGTCGAATTCGGAAACTCCCCGTCATCAGGATGGACAGTAAAGAGATAGACCCCGCTCGTGACATCCTGGCTGTTGCGCGAAACGAGGTCCCATGCAAGCGTTCCTCTCCCTTCGCCGCCGTCATGATACATCACGTGGACGAGATCGCCGGCGAGCGTGAAGATCCTCACCGTCGACCTGCAGGCCGGCAGGTTCCTGAACTCCACCTTGATCCCCGTAGGGTCTGACATGTTGGGCTCGAGCTGCCACGGCGCCATCGATCCGGTCGTGGCCGGATTGGGTACGACGTAGACTTCCTTCTCGTGATATTCCTCCGCTTCCTGTGCGTCAGAGAGGGCCGTCACATACTGGAAGTTCGACGCGGGCTCTCCGAACTTGCCCAGCCTCACCGGTACTCCCGCCGTGATGACATGATCGAAGGCGGTGATACTGTAGAAGTAGTGCATGCCGTTGTGCACTTCGTTGTCGATGAACTTGTAATACTGCGTCCCCCCCTCGTAGCCGAGATTGTACTTCGCCAGCGCCTCGAGGGTGTCGCAATCATACCTCGTAAGGCCGGGGGGACAAGGCACTGTATCGAGCGACGAGTAGATGAGGTTCTCCTCGAAGTAGGCGAGGATCTCCTCGCGGTTTTCAAGCCCGATGAGCGGTTCGTATTCCCAGCCTCCCTGCGAGAACGGCATCTTGTATGCCCGGTCGGCTCCGATACCGTTGATGATGTCGCGTTCGTCGAGAAGCTGCCACAGGTGCCTCGCCGGCCCTGTCTGGACCGATGTGCCTGTCGGCCTGTACCATCCATCGGCGCGCCATATACGGAATCCTTCGAAATCGTACTGCAGCGTACTCGGATCGGGAGTCGATTCACTGAAGTTGTCCCAGATAATCGTTATCTTCTGGTCGCCCGGGAGGATCCTCATCGCGGGAGGCGGAGGCGCCGTGCCGACGAGCCACTTGACATTCGTCTCCCTTCCATACGTTCCTGTCATAAAGTCTTCCGGCGTCATGTCGGTCATCCCGCACAGGGACCTGTTGAGGAAGAGCTCTCTCTCCTTGCTGCAGTCGGCATTTACCCAGATGATCTCCCCCCTCGCTGCCGACTCGAGCGAGAAATCGGAATCGCACGAGTCGGGATCGATCTCGCTGACCGGGCCGTAGACCGGCGTCTCCCGCCCGTCGATACCTGTGAGCGGATTGCCGTCTACATTGAACCAGTTCCCTTCGAATACCATCGCCGCGCTGGCCGCCGCGTCGAGCATCCCTTCGAGGCCGAGGCCGCATACAAAGGCGACCTGCAGTACCATCTGGCTGTCGGGCAGCAGCTCCCTGAATGGTCCTGTCGACATAAGCATCCTGTAGTCGCGGGGAACCTCGGCATTTCGGTCGAAGTTCGTCCTGCTCATAAGGTCGTATCGCTGGTAGTCGTCGTTAGGATCACCGCCGTTCTCGAACGGCAGGTCGCCGGAGAAGTTCTGGTACGACGTGATGCCGACAGTAATCGGCGCGTCGTCTCCGAGCGGGTCGATGTCATGACCGAGGAAAAGTATCCCGAAGTATCCCGGCGACATCCCGTTGTCGCCGTCGCAGTCGTAGAAGTAGGCGACGCTGATGTATACCGGTATCTGTACGTCGCCGCGCTGGGCGCATCTGAATCCCTGCCACAGTCCCGTGCAGTCGTCCTGCGCATACTCATCGTCGGTCCTCAGCCCCACGTCGCCGTCGGCGAAGAAACCTATGTAGATATCCTCGACGATGTCGCGACCGTAGTTGAGTATCCGGTACTCGACGCCCACGAAATCATAGAACTGCTCGTCCTCCCACTGGTAGCTCTCCTGGCGGACGAAGAGGTGCAGCGGAGTGTGCTCGGGATTGACGACGACCGACTGGGGATGATCGTCGGTGTACCAGCAGGTGAACATCTGCTGGCTGATAGCCGCGAAATCCTCGTCGATGGCTCCGTCGCCGTCGTCGTCGACACCGTTCCTCCAGTCCTCGTCGACAAGGTCGTCATTGTCATCATCGGGTGGCGCGGGCAGCCGCGCCCCGCCGAAGATCCCCTCGAACGATTCGTAGATCCTCGCCATGGGATCCTCGTTCCCCGGCGGCCTGAACTCCCGGTCAAAGGCCGCCGTCGACACGACCGGGATCCCGGCCTTTCTCGCCCCCACCCAGAGCCCGGCGATCCACAGGTGTTCGATGCCGGAATTAGCCGGCCATTGAGCCGACGGGCACTCGGCAGTCGGCTGATTCGAGTTCGGGTACGAGCCGAAGCATCCCCAGTTAGTCACGTTCATGTGGAGATTGCCGACATTATGGATCGCCGAACAGTCGAGCACCCAGATCCTGTCGGGGTCCTTCAGCTTGTCGTAGACGTCATACCTCGAATCCTTCGCGAGCGCGCTGGAAGAGAGGATCAGAAAAAATGATAAAATGATAAAGAAGAAAAGCTGGGGGGTCGCGGTCACCGGGGTCCCGGGCGCCCTCGCCGCGGATCTCTCCGCGCGCCCTTCGGAGCGGCCCGCCCCATCCCGGATAAACAGGGGTCGGTTACCCATGACACGGCTCCTTCTTCAGAGTGCATCGTTCGGGTATTCCCTTCAGGTGGGTACGGGAAAAACCAGGTGGGGTCTCCGTAAC
>DAOVNN010000354.1 GCA_030630165.1 Candidatus Krumholzibacteriota bacterium | reverse complement strand
GTCGATCACACTTCGGTGCAGATTTCCCAGGAAGACGCATCTGTCGGCATGGGGAGAGTTGCGGCGAAGCTGCGATGGGGGAAAGAGGACCCTTGACAGGGCGCTGCGGCTTGAGACAGGGATCAGGTGGAAAAGAGGAGCGGCGAGGTGCGCGTGGACCTCACGCATCAGAGAATCTGAAGCTCTTGTTCCATACCCTCCGGGAGACGGTGTTGACAGGAATTTCTCAGGCGGGCTCACGCTCTCCCTCTCATGCAGGCCCTCGAAGATCCTCGCTATGGTCATCGAGTTGAAGAGGCCCGGAGGTGACCGTGGGGAAGGGACGCTTGGTGCGGCGAGGACTTCTCTCGCATTCCGCAGGCTGCGTTCACGACTGACGGTCACGGCCGCCTCGTACCGGTCTGATCGCGGCAGGGCCGCATTTGCACTGTATGAGCCTTCGGGAGGCGGGAAGTACCCCTGGAAGACACTGTATGGAAGTGGAAAGCGCCTTACTTTCCGGTTCGAGGCTGAAGCAGGGGTAATCAAGGCATCACTGTGGCTGCTCTGGACATCGGAAGGCAGCAGGAAGGTGGCTCTGAACCTCTCAGTAGCTATTTGACGTTTTTTCAGTAAATTGGAACCATTCATGCATAAAAATGCTTCACAATGGAGACACTCAGAACAATATCTTACGATTACGAGACCGCTGGCCGCAGGATCGTTTCGATCCCGTCGGAGCTGCCCTTCTCCGATCACCTGGAGGAGCTCCGCAGTATCCGCGATCTGGAGCAGAGGCAGAAAGAACTTGCCGTCATCGCCGAAAACGGGAATATCTACGAGGTATCCAGTGGAATCTCATCACATCTTCTCATCGCGGAATACCCGCATCTCGATCTGCTGACTATCCTCTACATGGCGGGCTCGGGTGATCCAGCAGGTATAAGACTCCTGTACGCCTCGATGCTCGGCGTCCAGCCGGCGGCGGTGATGATCGGGAAGCTGGCCGATTTCCGGAATATAAAACGGGTGATGGACAGGATACACAAGAAGAAGAAAACACATTCCGAGCTCAGTGAAGCGGAAAACTGGTTCAGTAAAAAAGTCATGATGCTGTCGATGGCGCAGAAGCTGCCCGATACGACCGAGTACGATCCCGAAAAGCCATGGAACTCCTGGAGCGAAGGGGTCCGCAGGGCTCTCGCGGAAGCCGACGATAGATGGGACGAGGCAGTAAGCGAAAGGGCCAAAGCCGAGGTTGAAGCCCTCGATATGAAGATAAGAAACATCGTCGCTTCGCTCGATCCTGACAGGCGGGCCGCGCTCGGCGTATATCTCGGATCTCTGTGCGAGGAGAATAACTTCAGGAAGCAGGCGATCAGTGAATCGATAGGCGAGGGACAGTCAGATCCTCTGATCCTCCGGCGCGGTCTCGAGAATATATGGGAGAATGTGACCGCATCACTGCGTGAGAGCGAGGCCGGAACCCTCCTGGTCGACATGTTCGAGGTCCAGGCGAAGAAGGCTCACACGTTCCCCCAGCTCAAAGCGGGAGCGTCACTGATAAGATCCCTCAACATGCATCCCGAGTTCAGGAAGGTCAGCGGTTCGGTAGATCTGCCCAGCTGTCTTCACCAGTTCATAACATGTGCCGGCGACGGGATCATCGAGGCGATGGTTCCCAAGGGAACCAGACTCGACGCAGTAAAGGACTCATCGGGCTTCGAGCTCGAAGGCGAGGTTCTCACGATAGATCTGGCAAGGATCTCGAGGGGAACGTTCGTTGACGAGGACGGCCTGCCGATCGATGTCGACTGGACGCTGGCAACGCTCGATAAACAACTCAGCTACAAGAGTCTGGTCCTGTCCTACATGGACAACGACAGCTTCCTTGTATCGCTGCTCAACAATCCGAAGGCGAGTTCGAAACCGGGCGTAGTGGATCTGATCTCGATAAGGTGCCGGTCGCTCAGGGTCCTGTCACTTGTAGCTACCCGCAGGGAGTTGTTCACAGGGTATGCGAACAAGAAGGTCCCTCTCAATCTCCTGATGAATCCCTGCAAGATCCCTCTGACTTCTATCAGGAAGTTCGTCCATATCAGGTATGTCGACAAAATGACCCTGCAGAGACTCACAGGCCGCGGCGGAAATGTTCGCGAAGATGTGAAGCGGGAGATCCAGCGATACCTCGATTCGTCTCACTGATCGATTTTATTTCCTGAATCTTTTACGGATCGCACCCCAGGAGCTTTGCTCTGTTCCGACCGTTCCACAGTCGGAACGGTAGGCGCCGATCTGGTCGCAGAGAAATCCCCATGGATGGTTACGCGGAAGACATGGTGAATCAGCCTGGAGTTTCCAGTTGCCTGAACCGGGAAGGCCGCAGTACTGGGGGTCGAGGACATAGTTGTTCCCCGAGTCGACTCCTCCAGGCGGTATCGAATCCCCGCCGGAATTCCACCAGAGGATGCAGCTTTCCACGTCGATCGTAGTACCCTCCCAAAGACTGATGGCTCCGCCGGAACCGTTGTACGATAGTATCGTGCATTCGACCGTGATGCCCGCCCTTTCCTGCAGCTGGACACCGCCGCCGTCGGGAGCATTGTTTCCTGACAGGGTACACTGCCTTATCAAGGCGGGTTCGTCCTCACTTACGCTGATCGCTCCGCCGCTGGAATCGCATGTGTTGAGACAGACAGCTGAATCTATGATGTTGAATCTATAGTTGTGCGCGAGGAGGCCCCCGCCGCGAGCTTCGGCATAGTTATCACGGATCACGCAGCCTGTGATCGTCCCCGTGTTCGAGCTGTTCACCAGGCAGATTCCACCCCCGTAGTACGCGCTGTTGTCG
>DAOVNN010000350.1 GCA_030630165.1 Candidatus Krumholzibacteriota bacterium | reverse complement strand
CCTGTCCGGCTGACGTTATCCGATATCGGCACAAGTGTCAACTGCCCGAACGAAACCGCTCTCTTTATAAGAAAAGGGCGGGAGAAATTCATCCCCCGCCCTCTGTTGTCAGAACATACGATTCCAGGCTTACTTCTTCTTGTCGGAGAGCAGGTGCTCTACTACAGAAGGATCCGCCAGGGTCGTCGTGTCGCCAACGTCATCGTTTCCGGCAGCGATGCTCTTGAGAATACGGCGCATGATCTTGCCGCTTCTCGTCTTGGGCAGCGCTTCGGTGAACTGGATGACATCCGGCTTCGCGATCAGGCCGATCTCCTTGGCGACGTGGCCGGCGAGCGTCTTCTTCAACTCGTCGTCGCCCTCGAGGCCGGCGGTCAAGGTCACGAAAGCATATAGGCCCTGTCCCTTGATCTCGTGAGGCATCGGCACTACGGCCGCTTCGGCGACGGTGTCGTGGCTCACCAGAGCGCTTTCGACCTCCATCGTACCGATTCTGTGACCGGAGACGTTGATAACATCGTCAACGCGGCCCATGATCCAGAAGTATCCTTCCTCGTCCTCGCGGGCTCCGTCACCCGTGAAATAGATGCCGGGGTACTTCGAGAAGTATGTATCCCTGAAGCGTCCGTCGTCACCCCAGATGGTCCGGAGCATCGAGGGCCACGGCTTCTGTATGGTAAGGTATCCGCCCTCGTTCGGCTCGCAGAATGAACCGTCCTCGCGGACCACCTTCGGGAAGATGCCGGGGAACGGACGGGTCGCCGAACCGGGCTTGGTCTCCCAGGCGCCCGGCAGCGGGGTGATGAGGATCCCGCCTGTCTCGGTCTGCCACCAGGTATCGACGATCGGGCAGCGCTCTCCACCGATGATCTTGTGGTACCACATCCATGCCTCGGGGTTGATCGGCTCGCCGACCGTACCGAGAAGTCGCAGGCTCGAGAGGTCGTGCTTGGCAGGCCATTCGTCGCCGTGGCGCATGACCGCCCTGATGGCAGTAGGTGCGGTGTAGAAGATGTTGACCTTGTACTTCTCGACGACATCCCAGAAACGGTCCGGACCCGGATAGCTGGGAACGCCCTCGAACATCAGGCTCGTCGCGCCGAGCGCGAGCGGACCGTAGACGATGTATGAATGACCGGTGATCCAGCCGATGTCTGCTGTGCACCAGTAGATGTCATCGTCCTTGACGTCGAATACGAGCTTCGTTGTCATCGTCGCGTAGAGCAGGTAACCGCCTGTCGAGTGAACGACGCCCTTGGGCTTGCCTGTCGTGCCGCTCGTGTAGAGGATGAACGATACGTCTTCTGACTCCATCTCTTCGCAGGGACAGTCTGTCGAGGCGTCTTTCATCTCATCGTGCCACCAGACGTCACGGCCTTCGACCCAGTCGATGTCCGCCTTGGTCCGTCTGACCACGATGCAGTTCTCGACCGTAGGGGAACCCTTGAGTGCCTCATCCGCGGCATTCTTCAGAGGGATGGTCTTGCCGGCGCGGAACGAGCCGTCGGAGGTGACGAGCAGTTTCGCCTCGGCGTCATTGTTTCTGTCCTTCAATGATGCGGCGCTGAATCCGCCGAACACGATCGAGTGGATCGCGCCGATGCGGACGCAGGCAAGCATGGCGATGGCCAGCTCGGGGATCATCGGAAGATACAGGCAGACCCGGTCGCCCTTCTTGATCCCGTGCTTCTTAAGGACGTTGGCAAACTTGCTGACCTCGTCCTTGAGCTGGGAATAGGTGAAGGTCTTCGAGTCGCCCTCGGCTTCGCCTTCCCAGATGATGGCGGCCTTGTCGCCCTTGCCCTCGTCGATGTGACGGTCGAGGCAGTTGTATGCGATATTGAGCTTGCCGCCGGTGAACCACTTGGCTGCGGGCATTTCGCCCTCAACGACATTGTCCCACTTCTTGTACCAGGTGAGATAATTCTCGGCCTGCTCGCCCCAGAAACCCTCGAAATCGTCCTCAGCCTTCTTGGTCATGGCCGCATATTCATCGAGACTCTTGATGTGTGCTTTCTCGACAAATTCCGGCACCGGCGAGAATCTACGCTTCTCGTCGAGCATGGAAGTTATCGACTTCTTCTCGTCTGCCATCTGTAACCTCCTGTAGGTCCAGCGTTTAGGTAAAGGAAATTAACTTTTCCAGAATATCGGAAAATTACGAACTGGAAAGGGTATCATAGAGATACCCTGTCCTGTTGTCAACATCAAATAAAGTGATATATCGATGAGCGTGCAAGCAGTTTCGGGGCATTTCGGGGCGTTTCAGATATTTTTTTCACTTTACCGCAATGGAGGGCTCATGACGGCTTGACATACGGCGACCGAAGTCTTACCTATTGATTAAGATTTATGCGATAAACGGCCCTTCAGCCCATCCGGAGGCGGATTAATGGATTTCGTCAAGAACTCGCTGGGACGCAGAGTCCCGACCCTGGTCAACGGCGTCGAGAAGAAGCCCTTCAGTCAGGCATTCGATCCCGATTACAGCGATCCCTACGCGGGACGGCCGGGCCGCTCGAAGATGCGCAGCGGAAAGAGCAAGGTCACCACGCTCGACGAGGTCATAGGCATCCTCGAAGACGGCGACTGGATATCGTATCCCCATTACTACCGCCTCGGCGACCACTGCCTCGAGATCATCGTCGCGAAGATCAGAGAGAAGGGCCTGAAGGATATTCATATACTGGGCAACGCGTTCTTCGACAACTGCATCCCCTGGCTCCCCGAAGCTATCGCAGATGGGACGATCACCGGAATAAACGGAAGCTGCTACCGCAAGATGGGCGGGCACCTTATGGCAGGCGACTTCCTCCCCTGGATCGTCACCGGCTACGGGCACGGCAACAGGGTCAGGCGTTTCCACACGGGCGAGGCGAAGGTAAAGGTCGCCT
>DAOVNN010000098.1 GCA_030630165.1 Candidatus Krumholzibacteriota bacterium | reverse complement strand
GGCCTGGCCGCTCGTGATCATGGGAGCGATCTTCGCGATCGCCCTTATCCTCATCGGCGCTCCTTCGCCGATGCTGATCGCGGTCGGCATGTACCTTCCGTTCCACACGACCTTCGCGATCTTCATCGGCGGGATCATCAAGTGGATCGCCGACGGGTATATCAAGAAGAGGAACCTCAACAAGGAGAAGGCAGATAACACCGGAATACTCCTCGCGTCGGGCCTGATCGCGGGCCAGGCGCTGATGGGTATCATCATCGCAGCAACGGTCGTGGCCGGCGGCGGCGAGGGCATCCTGCCTTCGATCATCAAGGGCGGCAATCCGTGGCTGGCGATTCTTGTGTTCGCCCTTCTCGGATGGATCCTGATCAGGATCCCCGCGAAAAACGCAGCGAAGTAATTATAAGACTGTAAACGACCCCGGGGCCACCCGGCTCCGGGGTCTCCTTTTTCGAAGACGGGGTAGCTAAACAATGTTCGGCAGAAAGAAAACGACAACCAGCCCAGACATCAATCTTCTCGAGCTTGTCCCGGAGCAGACCGTCGAATCGGTCAAGGGTGATGATGGCATTGTCACCATCCTGGGACCGAGGTTCAAGACCGGCTTTATAAAAAAGTTGATCGGTTCACGCCTGAAGAGCCCGCATTTCAAGATAGCGCTCGACGATATAGGTAAAACCGTCTGGGAGAATATCGACGGTACGCGCAACATCGGTGAGATCGCCAATATCCTCAAGGAGAAGTTCGGCGAGAAGATCGAGCCATGCAACGATCGCCTCGCGATGTTCTTCACCCAGCTCGAGATGTCCCGCTTCATCCGCTACACGAACCTCGAAGAGGTCAAGGCCAGGCGTGACCAGGCCTAGACAGACTCACATCGGCGGTATCTTTTCCTTTTTCTTCTTCGTCGTCGATATCTTCAAAGGAATGTACAGCGGGCATGTGCCGGCGAAACTGGTCAGCAGTAAGATAATAGCGATGATGCCCAGGATGATCGCCACCGTGCCGGTGATCCTGTCTGTGAAGTAGAGGAGCCCCACTATGACCGCCAGAAGAATCCGTATGACGCGGTCAGCCGCGCCCATGTTCTTCGTCATGTCCCACCTCCTGTAAGGTATGACGTTAGAGAACACCCGGTTTTATGATATATGCCGAACTTATTATCTACGGTCCCAGGACCTCGTATCCGCTTATTTCTATAGTATCGCCATCGCCCGATATCCCCCACACCCAGGCGCGGTGATCGCCAAATGTCTCCAGCGCAGCTGTCAATGGCCCGTTGAGTCTATGCCTGCGGCCGTCAACATTCAAGATAATCGATTCATCATCGATCGAGATACTTCCCTGCAGCGCTATCATTCCATCTGGCGGCACCAGGACATAACTCTCGACCAGCGCATCTCTCACGCCGCCCTTTCCCGGAATGCCGGAACACGTAAGCAAAACATCATAGCCGTCAAGCAGGCTCAGCTCGGCTTCCAGATCGCCCGGGTCGAGATTCCATCTGATACCTTGAGCATCCGAAAGGACAATCACCCTGTTGAAAGGCTGATCGCCCTCTACGCGGATAGACCCTTCCAGTTGAAACGGTTCCCTGGATGATGAAGCGGGTGGAGCGGAGGCACACGAAGCCACCGCAAGCAGGAGCACGGCGATCAGAACATCACTGAATCCTGATAAGGGTCGCATTCATACTCCCGAACAGTGCACTTGAAATATTAATGTCGTATACATCGGGACCGGTGAATTCCATCAGCAGGAACTCCGGTCCATACGATTTCACGTCCCCTGTATAAGGACTCCCGCAGATATTGCTCGGCCTGACCCTGAGCGGCTCGAAATCAGCCGCCATATCAATCGAGGTATAGGAATACTTCGGGTCGACAGGCGTCCCGCCTCTGCTCTCGAAGTACATTGTGGCAGCCCAGTCGGCGAAGAGTTCCTTGAAATCAATACCCGTGACATATGAGATATTGTCCGTTCCCGTCTTCTTCGTCTGAACGATATCTCGGAAGATGCCTTCACCGAACCGGTCCCCGAGATACCTGAAAAACAGGAAGCTCGCTCCCCTCCCCTCCAGATCATCACCGCCATGGATCAGGGTGACATTACCGGGATCATTGAGGAACAGGTCAGCCCTGCGAATATTGCTCTCATCATGATTATTGACGTCCTCGGCAATGTGCGCCAGTCCCTCATCCACCCAGAGCTCGGCCATGTATGTACCGTTGTACCCGTTACCGAATATCAGGACCCTGTAATTGAACATTATCATGTGCTGGAACTCATGCGCGATAACGCCTCTGATGACCTCGAGAGCCCGCTCCTTGTCATATATATTCCCGTAGATCCCGTTCGGATCCGGCACCATCGAATAGTAGATCTCCATAGCGTTGGATGCGCCTGTGGGAACGTAAGTCGGGAGCAGATCGCCTGGCATGAAGAACCCGGCGATGTATCCTGTAGAGGCCCCGCCCGGGGGAGTCAGTTCGTTCACTATCGGGGTCAGGAGAATGACCACCTTGCCGTCATGGTTGATGTCAGATTCGGATCCGAAAGTCGAAGTATTCTTCGGATAGATATCCTGCTCGAACTTCACTCCGAGCGCCTCTGCCTCGGAATCATCGATGCAGGAAAAGTGAGTGTTCTGATCGACATAGAGAAGAGTGTGCGTTCCCTCGTACTTCAGGTCGGCTGTGACCAGCGTGAAATCGTCTGGATCGATCGTGCTGCCGCTGAAATTACTGAACACGAAGAATTCGCGGGCCTGAGGCTCAAGCGCAGCAGACTGAGATGATAACTGCCTCGAATCGTCACTGTTGATATCGATGACCCCACCGCGGAGAAGATCGAATACTTCCTCCCTCTTCTTCCGTTCGAAAGACCTCGTAACATCTCCAGCCCCCGCGAGCAGCAGGGGATCGATCCTGGCTGACTCAGGGCCGCTGTCCATTTCAGCGTCCGGGCCATCTGAAGCGAGAGCCGATGAGCATGGAGTATCGTTATCGACAAAATAATTGAAGGTCATGCCCCCTTCGGGAGGCGAGGCGCTGTCAAACAGGATCAGGATATATTCCTCATCGGTCTCTCCAGTCGATACGGGCATATCGTAGTCGGAATCGGCATAGTAGATCTTGGCCACATCGCCGCGCAACAGCCTGACTGTAAAGCCCAGCGAGTTCGACGGGATTCCGGGCGGCGTGATGTCGAATGGACCACTTTTTATCGGGAAGGGCGACCTTACGTTCACCCCACCAGTGAATGAACCCTCAGGAACCTCGACCCTCAGGCTCGAACTTGTTGCTTCGACAGGAATAGTATTCCTGCTCGCAGTAGAGTTTGAAACGCCAACCGCTGAAAAGGAGACCACATTCTTTGCCAGATCGGAGCTGAAACCGCTTCCTTCTATAGTCACGATATCCCCGGCGCTCGCCGTCGCCGGTGTAACGGAATCGATGGATATCGACTCTCCACCACCCTCCGTATCACTGCAGCCTGAGAAGGAAAAAGCCGCAATCGCAAGCAACAGAGCGTATCCAGTCATTCTCGAGAATGATTTCCCCGAATCATGCATATCATCAACCTCAATCCCTGGGGCACGTCGCACATAATCGCGCGGAATGTAACTCCGCGGATAGTCAACAAACGCAATTGGTTAATAAGATAGCAAATACCTTCTCCTCTTTCAATCACGACCGACGTCCTGACAGGCCATAATTCCCCCTAATAAGGCATATATCTTGCAGTTAACCGTGTGAACCAGTACGCCTGAAATACCGACCTTACAGCGACAGCATGAAAAATGTCACTTGTACTCGACATAATATGCTCTGACTTCGATGTCCTCGAGACGGCAGTGAACGATTGCGCCGAATCGGGATGGGATGTTTCAAAGTTCTCCAGCACGAACGATTTCATACTGGAGAGAGAGAACTCTGCTCCACCGGTCTTGATCTTTGCCGGCACGGAAGCCATGATCGATCGGGATATCTCTCCGGATATCGACACGCTGATCGACTGGCGCGGACGCAACCCGGCCACACAGATCATCCTGCTTATTCCTGAGGGTCTGAGGAACGAGGACAATGTCGCATTAAAGCTCGGCGCCCGCCACCAGCTTCATATGCCGTACAAGAGCCGTGATCTTCACACGATCCTGAGCCAGATTGCCGGCGGCCTGGGTAAACGAAAGCTCGATAAAGCCATTCGGGATCGTATAGCCAAACCGGAAGGCTTCGATGACATTATAGGTGTCAGCGACGCAATGCAGGAAATCATCACCCTGGCAATAAAGGTCGGAAAGAGCGACTGCACCTCTGTCATGATCACAGGCGAGAACGGCACAGGTAAGGGAGCACTGGCCGGCGCCATTCACCAGATAAGCGCCCGGTCGTCCGGCCCATTTATAGAGGTAAACTGCGCCGCGATTCCCGCCAATCTCCTTGAAAGCGAGTTTTTCGGCTATGAGAAGGGCGCCTTCACGGACGCCAAGGAACGGAAGATGGGACTGTTCGAGGTCGCCAACGGAGGATCGATCTTTCTCGACGAAGTCGGAGAGATCAACTTCAATCTTCAGGCGAAGCTCCTCAAGTTCCTCGATTCGAGGACTATAAGGAGGATCAGCGGCACCCAGTTCCTGCCTGTAGACGTCAGAGTGATCTCAGCGACGAACAGGGATCTTAAAGCCGATATGAAGATAACACGCTTCCGGGCCGACCTCTATTACAGGCTGAATGTCGTGGAGATCATGATACCGCCCTTGCGAGACCGTATAGAGGATATCCGCCCCATTGCCGAGGCTTACACCAGTAAGTTCTCCAGTCGCCTCAATAAGGGGGACATCGAGCTCACAGAGGACGCATATTCGCTTCTCGAGCAATATTCATGGCCTGGGAACATCAGAGAGCTGATTAATCTCATCGAGCGCGCTGTACTTCTCAATACGACCGGAGAGGTCCGTGCGGCCGATCTCCCCATCGCTTCTGAGGTACGAACAGAAGAAACAACCTGCCACTTCAAGAAAGAAAACGGAACTCTGAAAATCGATATTCCATCAGAGGGAGTCAGTCTCGACCAGGTCGAAGAGGCTGTGATCCACGAGACCCTGCTCAGGACCGGGGGAAATATTACCCGCGCAGCCAGCCTTCTTGGGGTAGAACGGGGAACCTTGAGGTACAAGATGAAGAAACACGGAATAGACGGTCAGGAATTTAAGAAAAAAATCAAAACCGGCGAATTTGAACCGGTTTCTGTAACAGACTGAAAACGCTGACTCTTACGGGCACGATCTCCCGCTCACCCGAAAAACTCCCCCACCACGTTCAGGAATAATCCCAAATCGATTTTTCGACTTCACCCTCCGCACCAGCCTAATTTCGGTAGCGATCACTTTATCAACGCGGAACGAAGCGTTTTGACAAATCACGTACTTGATTGTGCTGCAACAAGTTCCAACACCACAAAACCATAGCGATAACATTAATTGACGCGAGGATCCGCTTCCACGACGCCATCGCCATGCCGAATTTTGGCCAGTGGCACTTACGTTGCCTTATACCAGGGCAGGAAGCAAAAGAAGTTGTTTACCAAAGACCCTAAAGGAGGTGGGAGAAATGTCAGGACGAACCATAGCCCACAAATTCCTCATCGTTTCAACCTTCCTCAGTGTACTGGCTGCCATGGGCTGTGGATACTCTCCTGTATCCCCCTCACAGGATGACACTACGCCCGGTGTCGAGAACCCCGTTTTCGTTCTGGTTCTCTCCGCCTCCGAGGGTTCTTCTGGTCGAGATATGCTACAGAGTTCCTCAACCTCCGTCTCCATGGTGATTTCAGCCGAAATGGGCGGGACCGTTACGAACGGCTATGTCAGTTTGTACTTCCCGCCCGGTGCCCTCAACGAAGACACCGAGATCACCATCGACATGCCCAGGTACCCGGAAGCAATGGTAGAGCTAGGACCCCACGGCATCGAGTTCAACAAGAACGTAACCATGACGTTGCCGCTGGATAAGGTCGACTCAGACGCGAGTTCTTATAGAACTCTATGGAACAATGAAGATACGGGTATCTGGGAGGATATCGGTGGCAGAACAGAGAACAACAATGTTGTCACTGAGCTCAAACACTTCAGCGACTATGGCTATCTGCCTGGTACTTAACCGAACCTATAGTTTTTCTTCACCTTAAACCCTCTCTTATGAGAGGGTTTTTTTATTGATTTTAATACATTACTTCTTACAATCCCTTTCCATGGTTGAAGATCATGGATTACCAACACGATATAAGAATTTTGTCTCTTTGGGATCTGGAGCGATCGGATCGGTATATAAGGTTACTGATTCTCAATCCAAGAGCATAGTCGCACTAAAGTTAATCAGAAGCACTGATGTTGCTCTTGCTGAAACTCTTGAAAACGAATTTTCGACACTATCTACTTTATCTCATCATAATCTTATTAAAGTTAATGACTATGGCAGAAGTGAAACGGGGCACCCATATTTCACTATGGATTATATAGATGGCCCCCACCTAGGGGATTTCCTGAATTCCAAATCCCACGCAATTCATACAGAAAATATATTGATGGGCATTCTCTCAGCACTTGAGTATTTATCGGACCGAAATATTGTGCATGGAGATATCAAGCCCGAAAACATCCTACTATCAGACAAAACTAGTGCGAACCCTATTCTTGTTGATTTTGGCCTATCCACCCTATCTCATTCTGAGCAAGGCACGATATTCGGAACTCCTAGATTCTTAGCCCCTGAAATCCTCAACAACAGAATATATTCACAAAAGAGTGATATTTATGCATTGGGGCATACAATCATTGAGTGCCTCACTAGCAATACAACACCACTTACCGGAGATATATCAGAGGAATATTTTCATTATGTCTCTGAAGCACTGAATCACATTTTTTCAGAGACAGGCATACCATATCCTAGGAATCTTACTTCATTCATCCTCAAGCTTTCTAATCCTGATTCAGCCAGGAGACCAGATACATCCACCTTGGCAATTCAACAAATCGCAAACATATCCAGTACTTTAGCAGACGATAGAATAACTTTGGACCACATTCACATAGCACGCGATAACATTGATGAGTCGTTAGAAGAGTTTATCATGAACTGTGGTTCAAGCAGCCATGTGGCCCTATTGGAAGGACCCTCTGGTTCTGGGAAGAAAGCCCTAATGAGTCATGCGATTAATCGGGCTCAAATCGCTAAATATTCGGTTTTAAATTTTATCGATATCCCACCAGAAACATTCTCACTTCGGACCATTATTAATATCCTTTCAATTAACCTATGCCCTACCGAAAGCGTCCAACTATTAGAACAACACAAAAGCCTCTTGAATAACCTAAAGAAGGCTGAAGCTACAGCTGACCTTGATAACCTCGGCGTCATCTATAGTAACGTTGTGGAACACATATATCGCCTATCGAAAAAACGGCCAATTCTGATGATTATCCCCGATATCGAGCGCCTAGGATCAGACATCTTAAAATTCCTATTGCACGCGATCAACGAAATTGAACTACTAGACGCTACTATTTTAATGATTCTCTCATACGCACCAGACGTTCCATTGGACACAGAACTTGATGTACAAATAAACAGCCTTTTAAAAAGAGCAAATAGGCTACAAATCCCTGGTTTCAATTTCCATGAATTACAGAGATTGTGTGTTGAATTATTTCAGCCCGACATTTTCACCGATGATGAATTAACTAGAATTCTCGCCCTAACAAAAGGCTCGCCCCAGATAGCACTCGACTATTTCTATTTCCTAATTAATGAAAATGTAATTACAAGAAGTGGCAATGCGTATTTTGTTGATCACAAGTTGTTAAGTCGTGATTATTCCTTATCGAGACATGACAATATTGCCAAAACTATTGTCTCCCAGTTAAATGAGGATGAAATATCCTTCCTCTATCTACTGTCTACTTACAATACCCCATTGATACTCAATCGCCTTGAACTCTTACTTAATAGGAGCCTGAGCGATGTGGTTGATATTTGTGATAAAAAAAACCTCATCATCTCTCAAGGTGGCTCTGTATCGATTCGATCCTCATTTCTAATAAAAGAATTAGAAACCCGTGTTGATGTTGATACTAGAACTATCATGAATCGCGTTCTCGCAGAATATTACTTGAAAGAGGATCCCAATAATTTCGCAATAATCGCTGAGCACTTCATCAAAGCTGATATACCCGATAAAGCTCTAGAATATGGTATGCAAGCAATAAATAATCATATTTCTGCACACGAGTATTATTCCGCATATCGGATTCTGCTTGCCCTGAAAGAACTACTAAATGCGAAACGTCGCGATACGATTGCCATCGATATACTTGAGGCTCTTGCATCCTTAGAAGTAACTCTTGGCTATATTGACGATTCGATTCAGGATTACGAAACACTTATCGAACTCACTTTTGAAGGTCCTTCAATATCCCGTTATTTCAACCAACTAGGAGAGATAGAGCACTATTTCAAAGGGAACACTACAAAAGCGACATATTACTACAATAAAGCTCTTACTAATGCAAAGGTACATTCTGACCATGAGATTGAATCATCGACACTGATATCCATGGGAATCGCTCTTAACGATGTGTCCTATATCGAAAAGGCTGCCGCCCTTACAAAGCATGAGTTCCCGAAACAGTATATTCACGCTCTTTCCAACGCCTTGTATATACACACTATTAAGGGCAACACAGAGAATAGCCTGGCAATTAGCCAAAAACTTGATGCCTTCCTTCCCAATAAGGACCCAGAAATATTGACTGATATTTTCTATGCCAAATCACTTAATGCATTCTATACGGGAGATTATGTCACAGCGAATAATTTATTCGAGAAATTGATATCCATGGCCGAGAAGAACTGCGATGAAATAAGACGGATAAGGTATATGAGCGCCCTTGCAGGCATTCATTACGTCCAGGGCCAATTCCATCAACAAATTGAGATCCTATCAAAAGCATATTATCTCGTAACAAAATATCAGATTTACTCATACCTAATCACAGTGCTTTCAAATCTGGCTTTGGCGCACTTTGCGCTGGCCGATAATTC
>DAOVNN010000250.1 GCA_030630165.1 Candidatus Krumholzibacteriota bacterium | reverse complement strand
TGACCCCGGTCCCTGACTCACAGGCAACGATGAACTCGGGGATGGCGAATGTTCCGGATCGCTGAGGAATGACGGCGATGCTGAACTCCAGCGTGGCGTAGCTCTCACCGTCGAGCATTCCCCTGCCCTTCTCAGCTATCACTTCGCGGCCGGCCAGCGGTATACGGTAATACTTCTTCGCGGGGTCTATCCTGACCTCGGGGGCCTCGAAGGAAAAGGCGTCATCTGAAAGAACGGGAGCGGTAAACTCGAATGCCTGGATGTCGCGGCGAAGGTACCAGGTGACCGTCAGCAGCACCGGTTCGCCGACAAAGCAGGTCTGACGCGACAACCTGATCCTCAACTTGAAGTCCTCGGTCTCTTCGGGGCGCTTGACCGATACGGTGATCGGCCCGGTGCGGAACGTGGTCCCCTCGACCTTGATATCGATCGACGGGATCGTCATCCTTCCCGCCCTCTGGGGAGTAAGCTTGTAGGTAAATACGAAGCCCTTCTGGACGTTCCTCTCGACACGGCCGTTTACTATCGATATCGACTGGCTCGAGTTGTTCGACCCGCCCATGTACTGAATCGCGAATCCATCGATCACCGCCATGTCGGGGGCCTCGACCCTGTCCGAACCATCGACCGATATCTGCATGAGGAAAGATTCGCCGACATAGACGTCGCGAGACTCGACATTGGCGATTACCCTGATATCGTCAGCGGCGCGCAAGGACGCCGAGACCGCTGTGATGAGGATCATCAGGGTCAGAGCAGCTGTTATATTTCTTTTCACAGTCATCATTGCGTTCAATCTATATCATACCGGAGATACGGACAAACCCCATATCCTGTTCCAGCCCTTTACCAGTCCTTGTCTACCTTGCGGTAACCGCTTGCAGCCTGTTTCCTCTTCTCGCGGTTCTTCTTCTCTTCGTCGAGGATATCCTTTGCCGTCTCGCTGCGCGGCTGCTGCTTCTGCTGTTGCTGCTGGTCCTCCGGCGGCTGCCGGGGTTCCTGCTGCTGTTGTTGCTGCTGCTGGTCCTGCTGATCCTGTTGCTGTTGCTGTTGCTGATCCTGGTTATCCCCTTCGCCCTCGGTCAGCTTTTCGAGGGCCTTTCTCATCTGTTCGAGGGAACTCTGCTGATCGGTGGCGGCAACACCGGGCTTTCGCCCGCCGAGATCGCTGACAGCGTCCTCCTGATCGACTATCGACGAGTCGAGATGTGACAGGGCCTGCTGGACCTGCTCGGGCTGCTGGTCCTTGAAGAGGTCGGTCAGCATACCGTTTACGTCGCCGGTAGCGCCTGCTATCGAGATCTGGTCGCCGCGTATACCGTCGACCTTTCCGTTCCAGTCGGGAGTGCCCCTGCCTTTGGCATCCTCGAGATCGAGCGACCTGCCAAGCGCCGTGTTCTGTCTCTTCATCACGGCAAGGAGCGAGTCGACGACTTCCCTGAGCTTCTCCTGCTGCTCCTGCATCTGTTCCTGCTGCTTCTTTATCGCGTCGAGCAGATCCTTTATCAGGAGCCTGGCCACCTCGAGGTTGTGCGCCGCGTCGGGCATTCCCGGTTCCTTCTCGAGGGCGGCGGAATAGTATTCCACGCTCTCCTTGAAGAATTCGAGCGCCTTCTCCAGGTCGCTGTCGGCCTGGCGCTGCCCCTGTCTGAAAGCGCAGTTTCCGATGTTGTAGAAGGCCTGAGCCTCGAGGAAGAGATCGCGCGATTTCAGCGCCGCGGTCTCGAAACGGCTGCGTGCCGCGGCGAAATCGCCCCTCATGTATTCGACGTTTCCGAGATTGAACTCAATGATCGACGATTCGGGGATCTTCACCGATGCGAGGTCGTAATACTCCGCCGCGGCATCCAGATCGCCGCGATCGTAGCTGTCGTTCCCGCGCTTGACAAGCCTTCCCGCCGAATCTGCCAGAAGCGGCATCGAAACGACCAGAACGGCCAGGACCGACATTATTACCGTGAGGCGTCTCATCCTGTCTTACGCCTCCTGTCGCTGACCAGCATCTCGACTGCGAGGAAGAATATCGCGAAGGCGAGGAATATCTGGAATTTCTCTTCGTATAAATTGATCGTCTTCGACTCTATCTCGCGCTTCTCCTCGCCGGCGATCAGTTTGAGGTAGACATCGCCGAGGTCGATCGTCCCGGTGGCGACATTGAGATACCTGCCGCCGGGGGTCTTGTTGGCCATCTTCCTCAGCGTCGCGGCGTCGAGCCTGCTCCAGATCTCCTGTCCCTTGTATTTCAGGAAGGTCTTCCTGCCGCTCTCGTCGGTAACGGGAATGCGTCTGCCCTGGTCCTCGTCCCCGAGGCCGATGGCTATTATCCTCACGCCCCGCCTGCCGGCCTCCTCGGCCGCCTCGACAGGGAACGAGTCGTGATCCTCACCGTCGGTGATAAGTATCATGTCCTTGTATTTCTTTTCCTGGTCGTCGAAGGCCTCGTCGAGCGTCTTGCGGACGGCGTCGCCTATCATCGTGCCGCCCCTCGTGACGCTGTTCGTATCGACATCCTCGAGCATCAGCCTGAAGAAACCGTAATCGAGCGTCAGGGGGCACTTTAGTACTGCCGACCCGGCGTAGACAACGAGCGCGACCCGGTCGCCCTCGAGGCTGTCTATCATGTCCATTATCGAGTATTTGGCCTTGCCCAGTCTGCTCGGCACAAGATCCTCTGCGATCATCGACCGCGAGACATCGAGGACGAATACGATGTCCCGCCCCTTTCTCTGCACTGTTCTCGGCTTCGGATTCCATGCGGGGCGAGCCAGCGCGACGATCAGAAAGGCCAGCGCGGCGATCACGAGTACTGCCTTGGCCCTTCTGCCCGCCTGGTTTACCGACATCGAGATCCTGTCGAGCAGGCCCTCGTCTATAAATACGCGCATCGCCTTGCTGCGGCGCCATGCGGCGTAGAAGTAAAGCGCCGCCACGGCCGGAAGCAGCCAGAGAAGAAGAAGCATATTCACATTGCCCAGGTGCATCTACGGGATCCTCCTGAATACCGTCGCGGAAAGGATCGCCTCGAGCATCACGAGGCAGAGCGCAGCGAGAGCAAAGGGCACGAAGAGTTCCTTGTAATCTATGTAACGGACCGACTCGATATCGCTCTTCTCGAGCTTGTCGATCTCTGCGTATACCTCTCTGAGAGACTCGTCATTGTCGGCCATCCTGAATATCCCGCCTGTCATCTCCGCCACCCTCTGCAGGGGCCTCGTATCGACCCGCGTACCGGTCGGCACCTTGAAATTGCCGAACAGGGTCTTCACCGTGCTGACCCCGTCATTGCCGCCCACGCCGATCGTGTATACCTTGATACCCCAGTCGGCGGCGAGCTGGGCAGCCTGTTCCGGGGTCCTCTTTCCGAAGTTGTTCTGGCCGTCGGTGAGCAGGATGATGATCTTGCTCTTTATCTCGTATTCCTTTTCTCCGGTCCCCGAAGCGAACTTCGAAAGGTCCTCCTCGGCAGTCCGCAGCCTCGCCGCTGCCAGGGCCAGGGCATCGCCTATCGCGGTGCCATCCTCGGCCCTGCGTGTCACGATCTTCACCTGGTCAAGAAAGCGCAGCAGCGCCCCGTGACCGAGGGTCAGCGGCGCCATCGTGTCGGCATACCTGGCGAATGCCACCATACCTACGAGGTCGTTGGGACGGCCGCCGAGTTCCTCACTGTTGCCCATGATGAATTCCTCGAAGACCTTCTTGACGACATCGAGCCTGTTGCGCCTGATACTGCGGTAATCCATCTCTGCCGACATCGAGCTCGACCTGTCGACGACCATCTGGACCGCGACACCCTTCGTGACGTCCTTTACCTTCTCCCTCCCCATCTGGGGCCTGGCGAGAGCCAGTATGAGAAGGATCATCGCCGCCGCTCTCAGGAAAACCGGCATCAGAGAGAGATTCTGCCTCAACGAGCGCCCCGCGCCGCGGGCGTTACCGATCGAGGAGAACCGGATACTACCCGGCCCCTTCCTCCTCGAGAGGTAAAAGAGGATCAGCGGGATCGCGATAAGCGCGAACAGTACCCATGGGGATTCAAACCTCACCCTTGACCTCCTCCCGCTTCGTCGCGTCGATGAAGTCCCTGCATGTCTCGAATGTCTGTTTGACATCGTCGGCCGTAGGTTCGAGCGCGGCGAACTTGACGAGGTCGCAGTGAACGAGGAACTGCGCCAGTATCGATTTCTTTTCTCTGTCCACATCGAGCCCGTCGCCCGCCTCGGCGAGGAATTCCTCGGTCGTCCTTTCGGGCGCCCTCAGCCCGAACCTGTCCTCGATGTAGGTGCGCAGGATGTCAGACACCCTGGCAGTGAACTCGGCGTATCTCTTCTCCTCCACCAGGTTCTCGGCGAGCAGCCTCTCGAGGAGGGCGAAGGCCTTCTCGTGGGCGGATATAGCCCTGGCGGCCATTTCCTTCAGCCGCTTCGAACGGCGCCACAGCAGGAAGACGATCGCTGAAACGGCAAGAATGATGGCTGCTCCTGTGAGCAGCGCCCTGCGATAGTCATTCGGGAGGTCCGCGGGTCCCGTTCTCTCCCTTATCTCGAGTCCC
>DAOVNN010000308.1 GCA_030630165.1 Candidatus Krumholzibacteriota bacterium | reverse complement strand
CTGATATGCCTCCTTCTCATGAAGGGACAGCATGTTGCGAATAGCCCGTCTCGATCTTACCGGCGCCCGGGCCGACGATCGTTACTTCGCCAAGCAGATCTGTAACGAATGTCAGGGCGTTCGTAGCACCGCCGACCGCCGCGAGGGGCTCGGTCAGCGCGACCTTCTCCGGTTTGACCGAGGCTTTTACGCCGCTTCCGTCGCGGGTGACCTTGCCGATCAGCTTCCAGCGCTTCCCGTCTGCCTTCGCCGCCTCGATGTCCTCGAGGGAGATCTGCGTGATCCCTGTCCTGTCTACGTCTTCGGGTGAGATGTCAGCGCCCATCACGGACTTGGCGAGGATGACGACCTTGGCAAGCGCGTCGAATCCCTCCACATCGGCCGTCGGGTCGGCTTCGGCGAACCCGAGCTCCTGAGCCTCCTTGAGGACCTCATCGTAAGCCCTGCCGGCTTCCATGTTGGTGAGGATGAAGTTCGTCGTACCGTTGAGGATGCCGCGGATCTCGGTGATCTCGTTCCCCGCGAGGGTGAACTCGCCGAGATTCAAAACAGGAGTGCCGGCGACTACCGTTCCCTCGTAGCGGAACTGCACGCCTTTGCTGTCGGCCAGCGCGGCGAGTTCCTTGAAGAACAGAGCCGTCGGGCCCTTGTTCGTCGTGATGAGGTGCTTGCCGCCCTCTAGTGCAGCCCTGAAGTGACTGTTGGCCGGCTCGCCGGTCTTGATATCGGTGTACGAGACCTCTATAACCGTGTCGGCGTCGCTCTGCTTTATCGTCTCGAGCGCGTCGAGGCCCGTCGTCGCGCCGGGGTATTCTGAAATTTTCCCGTCGGCGGAGAGTTCGAGGACCTTGCCGAGATCGAGACCGTTATTGTCGAGCGCCGAGCCGAGTTTGAAATCGCTCACCGCGACGACCGAATAATCGAACCCGTACTTTGACTTCAGTTCATCTTTTTTCTTTATCAGGATCTCCGCCAGGCCCTGCCCGACGACACCGAATCCTATAAAAGCGAGTTTCTGCATCGTTTACTCCCTCAGTTACATTCTATCGTCTTACCAATCGACCGGCCCTATGCGTTCAGCGCCCGGTCGAGATCCTCGATCAGGTCTCTCTCATCCTCGAGCCCGGCCGAGTAACGGATCATGTTCTCCGGCACTCCCGCCTTCGCCCTCTCCTCGGGCCCTAGCTGGAAATGCGTCGTCGCTGCCGGCTGGATCGCGACGGTCTGCGAAGAGCCGAGGTGCGTCGTGTGAACGGCGACCGACAGGTTGTCGATTACGTTTCTCGTCGACTCGAGGCCGCCGACCACGTTGAAGCTCATCATCGATGAGAAGGCAGACATAGTCCTCTTCGCCACTTCGTGCTGCGGGTGACTCGGCAGTCCCGGGTATCTGACCGATTCGATCTTCGGGTGCTTCTCGAGGTATTTTGCTATGGCCATCGCATTGTCGGAATGCTTCTTCAGCCTCAGCGACAGGGAATCGAGGCCGAGCAGGCAGAGCCACGCGTTGAACGGAGCGATCGCCGGCCCGATGTTCCTGTAACCAATGCGTCTGACATGATCGAGGAATTCCTTCTTGCCGCAGATCACTCCTGAAATGCTCGTCCCGTTTCCGCTGATATACTTCGTCGCGGAGTGGATGATGATGTCAGCGCCCATCTCAATCGGACGCATCAGTGCGGGAGAGCAGATCGTGTTGTCGACCATCAGGGGGATCCCCTTCGACTTCGCCAGCTCGGCGATCGCCGGGATGTCGGCGACGAAGAGGTTCGGGTTGCTCGGCGACTCGACGTGCATCAGCTTCGTCTTCGGTGTGATCGCCTTCTCCCACTCCTCGATCTTCTCGGGCTCGACGACCCAGTTCGTCTTGATGCCCATCCTGGGAAACGATGTGGCGAAAAGCTGCTGCGTTCCGCCGTATACTCTCTGCGACGAGACGATCTCTTCGCCCGATTCGACGAGATGATGGACGACCATGAAGATCGCCGCCATCCCCGAAGCGGTCCCGAGCCCTGCCTCGGTCCCCTCGAGAAGGGCCATCCTCTTCTCGAAGATGTCGCATGTGGGGTTATTGATGCGCCCGTAGGCAAACCCTTCCCTCTTGTAGCTGTAGAGCTCCGCGGCCCATTCGGCCGACTCGTAGGGGAATACCGAGCTCTGGATCAGCGGCGGCGGCATCGTGTTGTACCGCAGCTGCTCTTCCCAGGGGTATCCTCCCTTTACAGCGATAGTGTCGAATCTCATGTCCTTCTCATCCATTTCCGCCTCCTTTTGGCTGTGACTTTCCGTTTATCCTGTTGTTTCTCTTTCCACCATTTCCATTTCCAGCTGTTTCTGCCCACCTGGTCTCCTCGACCGGCACGCCTATATCCCTCTTCAGCGTAGAAAGGACAAACATCGTCTTCACGCGGTCGATTCCCTTTATCCTCGTGAGCGAATGCAGGAGAAAGTTCTCGTAGTCGTCGATGTCCCTCGTATAGACCTTGAGGAGATAGTCGTCGGTGCCTGCGATGTGGTAGCACTCCCTGACGCTCGAGCACGCCCCGACGAATTCGTGGAAGTTTTCCATCGAATCCTTCTGGTGCAGGTTCAGCGACACGGCGACGAACGACACGGTGCCCATGCCAACCTTATTATTGTCGACAAGCGCCGTGTAGCCCGTGATCACGTCCTTCTCCTCGAGCTTTCTGACCCGCTCGAGGACGGCGGGAGGACTGAGGCCGACCCGTTCGGCGAGCTGCACATTGGGTATGCGGCCCTGCTCCTGCAGGATCTCGACGATCTGCCTGTCCACCGGATGCATTTCCACTACTTCCGCTGCCAACGCGATTCTCCTTGGTTTATTAGGGATACCTGCGTTTAGGCTGAAGATAGTAAGGCATATATCGAAGATTGTCAACTTTTATTAAGGTCATTAATGATAATTCCGTTGATAATTCACGTTTGAGTGCCGGGCAGAGGGTGCTACAATGAAAAATGGGTTTTAACTGCGCTTAGAAGGGAAATAACATGAAAATAGCTCTCGTACAACAGCATGCGGAAAGGGAGATGAAGGGCAATATCGCCCGGGGGCTCGCGGCCCTCGAGAGGGCGGCCCGCGCCGGAGCGGACCTCGTGGCGTATGCCGAGCTGGCTTTCAGCTGGTTCCTCCCCCAGCATGAGGCTCAGGGAGATGTGATCGGTCTGGCCGAGACGGTGCCGGGACCGATCACCGACGCCTTCTGCGCAAAGGCGAAGGAGCTCGGAGTGGTCGTCGTCCTCAACCTCTTCGAGCGTGACGGCGACAGGACCTACGACTGCTCGCCGGTGATCGACTCGGACGGAACCATCGTCGGCAGGAACAGGATGGTCCACGTTGCCGACCTCCCCTGCTTCCACGAGAAAGGGTACTATGCCCCCGGCGATCTCGGCGCCGGAGTCTTCGAGACCAGCGCCGGCAGGGTCGGTGTAGCGATATGCTACGACCGCCATTTCCCCGAGTACATGCGCGCACTGGCCCTCAACGGGGCCGAGATAGTCGTGGTACCGCAGGCCGGCTCTATCGGCGAGTGGCCGGATG
>DAOVNN010000089.1 GCA_030630165.1 Candidatus Krumholzibacteriota bacterium | reverse complement strand
CGACTGCTTCGAGCAGATCGGGCGGTATCGTCACCCTCGTTTCCGAAGAAATGAGGCTCTACAGCTTCAGGCTGGACAGTGTCGTGCCCGAACCTCTATACGAGGGAGGAGCAGTCTCTGTTCCGATCGGTGTCGGGACACCGTACGGTAAAGTCGAGAAGAAGAAAGAGAAAAGGATCAGATAGTCCGATGGCTGGAAATACAAAGAAAAAGGCCGATGTTGAGGCGCTGATAGCGACATTCTCAACGCATGTCAGCGAGAACTATCCCGCCCCCGAGGTCTTCAGTGAGAACCTCACGAGCATGCTCGCCGCCAAAAAAGAGCGGATGGAGAGCGGGGAGTATGTCGCCTCTCTCGAGAGGAACCTCGTTTTTCTCAAGGATCTCGTCACCGAGGGCGAGGCACTTCTCGAGTACCTCCTCGAACGGATCAATAATCAGGAACTGACTGCGGACAAGATCAATACGGCGCTCGGCGCACTGGAGGAGAAGGTCAGGTCCGGGACTGCAGGGAGGGTCGAGAAGGTGCTGGGGGAAAGTGATGAGGATGACTTCAGGGAACTGACCGAGCTGCGCGGAAAGGACCAGGAGGCATACACGGAGAAGCTTGAGTTTAACTACATATATTTCATGGCCTTCCGCATGCTCCTGTTCGAATTCTTTGGAGTCATGGCGGCAATAAGGGAAGAATACGATATCACCCGGGTCGACGAGGCCGCCTTCGGCCTGATCCAGAGCAATATAGAGATGACGACAAATTATTACCTCGGCAATATATCGGTCGGCGAGGTCGTCGACGACGAGCCACCTTCCGCTTGAAAGATCGGACGGATTGGTATAGATTCCAGGGGTCACGCGAAACAGGGCGAAGAAAAAGGAGAATGGTGTGATAAACGGAACAGCAGTCTATACCGGAATAACTCAGGACATGGCAGGATCGCTCAGACGCGTCGCGGGAATCGCCGCCTTCGTCGGCTTTACCGCCGTTGCCGCCCAGCTCGCGGTCCGTCTTCCATACACACCCGTTCCCGTTACGATGCAGACCCTGTTCGTGCTGCTCGCCGGAATAGTCCTCGGCCCGCGCGACGGCTTCTACGCGATGATCGCATACATCGGTATCGGCATCGCCGGAGCGCCGGTATTCGCGGGAATGACATTCGGCCCGGCCGTACTGTTCGGTCCCACGGGCGGATATCTCCTCGCTTTCCCGGCCGCGGCAATGCTGACCGGCGTCCTGACGAGAACGCTCGGGGGGCGGAAGCCCGCCGCCGCAGTCGCTTCACTCGTCGGCTCAGCGACGATCCTTCTGGGAGGGACCCTCTACCTGTGGCTCCTCAGCGGCCAGTCGCTTTCCGGTGTGCTCGCGATGGCGGTCATGCCGTTCATCCTTGCGGACCTGGTGAAGGTCGCCGTGGCGGCAGTCCTGTCGGGCAGGTAATCCCGCTCCTGATAAAGAATTGACAATCATCGCCTGCTGATTCAGGATACTTCTACTTTAATCAACCGACCAATATAGTAAGACGAACAGATCTTATGGATGTTGTAAGCAATAAGCGTCTTTTCAGAGGGAAACCCGTCGTCAGGATGCACGCGATGGTCAAGCCGCTCGGGCCGGTCTGCAATCTCGACTGCGCCTACTGCTTCTACCTCAGCAAGGAGCGGCTGCTCGAGACCGACAGCAAGTGGCGCATGAGCGACGAGGTCCTCGAGAAGTTCATCCGCCAGTACATAGAGGGACAGAACTACAAAGAGGTCGTCTTCTCCTGGCAGGGAGGGGAGCCGACGCTGCTCGGGCTCGACTTCTTCAGGAAGGTCGTCGAGCTGGAGAAGAAGTACGCGCCATCCTGGGTCCGCTGCGAGAACGACCTTCAGACAAACGGCACCCTTCTCGATGACGAGTGGTGCGCTTTTCTTGCCGAAAACAATTTCGTCGTCGGCCTGAGTCTGGACGGCCCTAAGGAGCTCCACGACCATTACCGGGTCTACAAAGATGGGCGGGGGACGTTCGACGACGTTTTCCGCGCCGCAGGACTCCTCAGTAAGCACAAGGTCAGGTTCGCCACGCTGAGCTGCGTCAACCGGATCACGGGGCAGCATCCGCTCGAGGTCTACCGCTTTCTGCGCGACGAGGTCGGTCCGGAGAGGATGCAGTTCATACCGATCGTCGAACCGAAGATCTTCCGGGAGACGGCACCGCAGAGGTGGCCAGACTTCCTGGTGCCCGATATGGACGAGCCGCGGGCGAGGCCCGGCCGGCCGGAGTCTGTTGTCGAGGACTGGTGCGTCGATCCCGATGATTACGGCGATTTCCTCATCGCTGTCTTCGACGAATGGCGAAAAAATGATATCGGAAGGCACTTCGTCACTTTCTTCGAATCCGCCGTGGCGCAGTGGATGGGACACATCTCGCCCCTCTGCATATTCGGTCCCATCTGCGGGAAAGGCGTCGCTATCGAGCACGATGGCAGCGTCTACTCGTGCGATCACTACGTTTATCCCGAATACCGCCTGGGCAGCATCCATGATGAGCCGATCGACCGGATGGTCCTGTCGGAGCGGCAGGAAGCCTTCGGCTATGCGAAGGACTCGTCGCTGCCGGGGCAGTGCCGCCGGTGCGACTATCTCTTTGCGTGCGCGGGGGAGTGCCCGAAGAACAGGTTTATCCGCACGCCGGAAGGCGAGCGGGGCCTGAACTACCTCTGTTCCGGGCTGAAAAGGTATTTCAGGCATATCGATCCACACGTCCAGAAAATCATCCGTGATATGGGGCATGAGCCTGTCGAGGGAGTCGTGTGATCCGATGAAGGTGAAGATCGACGATATCGGGGACCACAGGAGGCAGGCCCGCGTCGAGGTGGAATGGGATGCCGTGCGGGCGGACTACGACGACCTGCTGTCCGAGTATGCGAAGCTTCCCGTTCCCGGGTTCAGGCCGGGAAAGGCCCCGATAGCGAGGGTCGAGAAGCACTTCGAACGCCCGCTGCTCGACGACGTCGGCGCCCGGTGCGTTGGCCGCATGAGCAGGCAGGCCCTGGAGAAGGAGGGGATCGCCGTAACAGGACCCATATCGATCACAGAGATATCGATCGAGCAAGGCGGGCCTTTACGCTTCACCGCCGAGTTCGTCGAACTGCCCGCGTTGGAGCTGCCGGCTTATGGTTCTCTCGCCCTGTCGAACGATTCAGACGACGGGATGCGCGATGAGATATCGATGAAGCTGCTCGAAGAGACCGCGATCGATATACCGGACGGGATGGTCAGGGAGGAGCTCCTTTTCGACGGCGACGACAGGTCGAAACCCGGAGACGACGCATGGGATGCCGCCCTCAAGAGAGTCAAGCTGCTTCTGATCCTCGGTGAGATCGCCAGCAGGGACGGTATCGAGGTAGATGACAAGGATCTGGACGAGCGAATCGAGCGGATCGCTCACGCCCGGGGGAGCGACACCCCCTCAATGAGGAGATTTATGCTGCGAAACGGCGGCCTTTCGCGGATCTCGGGGTTCATCCTCGCGGAAAGAACCCTGGATTATTTAATTGACATAAACAGAGGGAAAGAGTAGGATTTTCTAATTCATAATAATTCTAAAGATTGTTATCTGATTTTTCAGGAAAGGAGAGAGAAAACGATGAGGAGAACACCGCACGATCTGAAACGCGCCGGCACCTGGGCGATGGTGGGGACCGTCCTTGCCACAGCCACGGTCCTGGCCGCTTCGCCGCAGAAAGCGAAGGCCGAAGAGGAACCGGCCGCGAAAAAGCCGAACATCCTCGTAATCTGGGGTGACGACATCGGCAGGAGCAATGTCAGCGCCTACACGTTCGGGATGATGGGGTACAGGACCCCGAACATCGACAGGGTCGCCAAAGAAGGGATGCTGTTCACCGACTACTACGCCGAGCAGAGCTCCACGGCGGGCCGTTCGTCGTTTATCACCGGACAGAGCGTCTTCCGCACCGGCCTGAGCAAGGTCGGGCTGCCCGGCGCCAAGGAGGGGCTCAACGAGAAGGATCCGACTATCGCGGGGCTGCTCAAGGATATTGGCTACTCGACCGGTCAGTTCGGCAAGAACCATCTCGGCGATCGCGACGAGCACCTGCCGACAAATCACGGCTTCGACGAGTTCCTCGGCAATCTCTACCACCTCAACGCGGAAGAGGAGCCTGAGAACGAGGATTATCCGAAGAATCCCGAATTCCACGAGAAGTTCGGTCCGAGGGGTGTCATCCACTCATTTGCCGGCGGAAAGATCGAGGATACGGGGCCGCTGACAAAGAAGCGGATGGAGACGGTGGACGATGAGACCATCGCGGCGGCAATTGACTTTATCAAGCGGCAGCACGAAGCGGGAACGCCGTTTTTCTGCTGGTGGAACGGGACGCGGATGCACTTCCGCACCCACGTGAAGGAGGAGCACCGCGGGATATCGGGACAGGACGAGTACAGCGACGGCATGGTCGAGCATGACATGCATGTCGGGCAGCTTCTCGACCTGCTCGATGAGCTCGGTATCGCGGATAACACGATCGTCCTGTACAGCACCGACAATGGGCCGCATTACAACACCTGGCCCGACGCGGCGAGCACGCCGTTCCGGGGCGAGAAGAACACGAACTGGGAGGGCGGCTGGAGAGTGCCCGCCATGGTACGCTGGCCCGGACATATCGAAGCGGGCTCGGTCTGCAACGAGATCGTGAGCGGGATGGACTGGCTCCCGACCTTCGTGGCCGCGGCGGGGAATGCCGACGTAAAGAAGGAGCTGCTCAAGGGCAAGAAGGCGATCGGCAGGAAGTACAGGGTACACCTCGACGGATACAATCTCCTGCCGATGCTGACCGGTGAGGCGAAGGAGGGCCCCCGCAAGGAGATCTTCTACTTCTCCGATGACGGCGATCTTACGGCGCTGCGCTACAATGACTGGAAGGTCATATTCATGGAGCAGCGGGTGGAGGCGACGTTCCAGTGCTGGGCGGAGCCGTTCGTTCCCCTTCGCGTCCCGCTGATTTTCAACCTGCGCCGCGATCCGTACGAGCGGTCCCAGGTGACATCGAACACGTATTACGACTGGCTGCTCGACAGGGCCTATCTGTTTATTCCGGCACAGGCATACGTGGCGAAATTCCTCGCGACTTTCGAGGAGTACCCGCCGCGTCAGAAGGCGGCGAGCTTCAGCCTCGACAAGGTGATGGAGAAGCTTGAGGCAGGCGTTACGCATTAATATGGCCGAAAGGCCTTGATGACAGATGACAGTTGGGGCGGAGGTCATAGCGATGTCCGCCCCGCTTCGTTACGACCCAAGGGGGATGAAATGAACCGCACTGTTTACAGGTTGTGCGCCGCACTTATCGTGGCGGCTTTCATGCTGGTGACCGGGTGTTCGGTCGATTCAGACGGGCAGCGGGGAGACACCGGCGATCCTCTGCCCTCCTGGAATGACGTCGAATCAAGACAGTCGATAGTCGATTTTGTAAATGCCGTGACAGACGAGTCCGGCCCGGACTATGTAGAGCCCGCGGATCGTGTCGCTGTATTTGATAACGACGGCACTCTCTGGTCGGAGAGCCCCGTCTATTTCCAGCTTTTCTTTGTCATCGACCGCGTCAAGGCGCTTGCCCCGCAGCATCCGGAATGGAAGACGACACAGCCTTTCAAGGCCGTACTCGAAGATGACATGGAAGCTCTGGCAGAGTCTGGGGAAAAGGGCCTGCTGGAGCTTGTCATGGCGACTCATGCGGGGAATACCACGACAGAATTCGAGAGTATCGTCGAAGAGTGGATCGCCGCGACCAGGCACCCCCGTTTCGACAGGCCGTATACCGACCTCATATTTCAGCCGATGCTAGAGCTTCTCTCTTACCTTCGTGCCAGCGATTTCAGGGTCTTCATCGTCTCCGGCGGCGGCATCGAATTCATGCGGCCCTGGGTCGAAGAGATATACGGCATTCCACCTGAAAATGTTGTTGGAAGCAGCATAAAGACGAAGTTCGAGATGCGCGGCGGCGTCCCGGTGCTTGTCAGGTTGCCCGAGATCGATTTTATAGACGACAAGGAGGGTAAGCCGGTCGGGATACACAAATTCATAGGACGCAGGCCGATTGCCGCCTTTGGAAACTCTGACGGCGACCTGCAGATGCTTCAGTGGACCAGTGCCGGCGGCGGCAGGAGATTGATACTCATCGTGCATCATACCGATGCCGAGAGAGAATGGGCCTACGACAGGGATTCGCATGTCGGCCGGCTGGACAGGGCGCTCGACGAGGCTGGCGAGAAGGGATGGGTCGTCGTCGATATGAAAAGGGACTGGAAGACCGTATATCCATTTGAAACAGAATAGACCTGTCTGACGGCCGGGAAGGAATGTGAGGGAGCGTGCGGCGCACGCTCCCTTTCGGTCAGATACATAGGAACAATTATGAACAGCAACTTGTAATAATAATTGGTTATTGATTGAATTATAAGCACATACATGGTTGATTCCGCCGGAATTCCTCTTGATATCATAGGATGTAATCTGGTAAAATCCAACATCCGCTCTCGCCGGAAACAGATATTCCGATAAACCCGAAGGGTTGCATCCTTGGGACCGCTGCATTTTCACTTAAGATCAATCATCATAGGATATCCTCGCTCCATGTGGTGGGTAGTATCATATCAAGACGTTCCGGGAGGAGCAGGGGAGATCCGCAGGATTTCACAGGACGCTGAAGAAAGGAGGTAATCGCTCGGCCGTTTCAAGTTGCGAAGGATTAACACAGTTAATCCTGTTCCCCACCAGTCAAGAGCCCGGGAGATCGGGTCCGCTGAAATATTTTTCCGGGCGCGCGACACAGACGGTTAGGAGAGACAATGAAGCAGAGATTTATTCTCACATCTATCTGCCTGCTGCTTATCCTCTCGCCAGTGTTCGGTTCCCTGGCGGCAGATACCACCCCGAGAGAGTACGCTCCGGTGCAGAAGGGATTCGTCTCGAGCAGCGAGAAAGTCCTTCCCTATGCACCCGACCGTATCCTCGTCAAGTTCAAGAGATCCAGTATCGACCAAGCCAACCTCAGCATAGGCCTCCAGGCCACCCGGCCCCTTCCCGACGCGACTACCGGACTGATGTCGATAGATGTCATCGGAAAGGAAGCGGGCGTAACCAAGATAGCCCGGGCCTATATCCTGATGAAGGACAGGGCGCAGGCGGAGCTTCTCGGCTCCGACCAGTGGTTCAGGATCGATCTGGCAAAGACCTCGGACATCCCGGCGCTCGTGAAGCGTTACGCCGGGGATCCAAACGTCGAATACGCCACTCCGGACTGGCGCGCCTTCCCCCAGGTCATTCCCGACGATCCCATGTATCCCGATCAGTGGGGGCACAACAATACCGCCCAGATGCTGTCGTACGACTGGAGCACGCACAGCCATGAAAATGGCGATCCGGTCGGCACGGTCGGCTTCGATGCCAATGCCGAGGCGGCCTGGGGAGCGTCCCAGGGCTACGGTGACAGCGGCGTGATAGTCGCCATCCTGGACAGCGGTGTTGATATCGACCATCCGGACCTGCGCCTCGTAGCGGGGTATGATTTCGGTGACGACGACAATAACCCGGACGACAACAGCTCCAGCGCCGGTCACGGCACATGCTGCGCCGGTATCGCGGCCGCGAAGGCCAACAACAACCTCGGCGTGTCCGGCATTGCCGGCGGCTGCAGCGTGATGCCCTGCAAGGTCGCGGACAGCGGTGGCTCGATGTACTTCTCGTACATCCAGAACGCGCTGTACTGGGCCGCCGACAACGGTGCCGATGTCATCAGCATGAGTTTCAGCGCCGACATCAGCAGCGATCCCGCCACCGACGCGGCCCTGGAGTACGCCTATAACGCGGGCGTTGTCCTTCTGGCCGCGACGAGCAACTCCAACGAGACCCACATTCGCTACCCTGCCAATCACGCTGACGTGATCGGCGTGGGCGCTGCATCGCCCTGCGGCGACAGGAAGCGCTCGAGCAGCAGCTCGTTTGAGTGCAATCCCGGCGTGCAGACCGATCCGAACGGCTACACCTGCGACGGTGAGCGCTGGTGGGGATCGAACTACGGCGTCACCACAGCGGACGCCGCCGGCGCAGTGGATATCATCGCTCCGACAATCATGCCCACGACCGATATCGGCGGCAACGGTGGCTATACGAACACAGACTATGACATGTGGTTCAACGGCACTTCATGTTCAACGCCGTATGCTGCGGGTGTCTGCGCCCTGATCAAGTCGGCCAATCCGACATGGACCCCGGCGCAGATCCGCGACCAGCTCTGCAACACGGCGATCGACATCGTCAACGTCGAGTCGGGCAGCGGCTGGGACCGCTATAGCGGATACGGAATGGTCGACGCCGAGGCGGCAGTCGGCGGCGGAGGCCCCGTAGTCCCGGTCGCGGAATTTATCGGCGATCCTACGAGCGGTTTCGAGCCCCTGCTGGTAGCCTTCACCGACCAGTCCTCAGGTACCCCGACAAGCTGGTACTGGGACTTTGGCGATGGCGGAAACTCGACCGGGCAGAGCCCGGGCCATACGTACACCA
Organism: Candidatus Krumholzibacteriota bacterium; assembly: GCA_030630165.1. Classification (GTDB taxonomy): domain Bacteria; phylum Krumholzibacteriota; class Krumholzibacteriia; order Krumholzibacteriales; family Krumholzibacteriaceae; genus JAUWCL01. The sequence continues at coordinate 989 of DAOVNN010000089.1, read as the reverse complement.
GTGCCGGTATCTACACCGTCACCCTGACCGCCACGAACACGGCCGGCTCGGATGACGAGGTCAAGGTGAACTACATCACCGTGACGGCTCCTCCTCCGCCGGTAGCGGCGTTTAGCGGCTCGCCCACCTCGGGCGGAGTTCCGCTGACGGTCGACTTCACCGACGAATCGACGAACAGTCCCACCTCCTGGAGCTGGGAATTTGGCGACGGCGGCGCGTCGACGGAGCAGAACCCGACATACGTCTACAACGATGTCGGTACGTATACAGTCACGCTGACCGCGACGAACGCCTACGGATTCGACGATGAGGTCAAAGTCGACTACATCTCCGCTACCGAACCCGGAGTGGCGCAGAAGAACTATGCCATATCGGAGAATTCCGTTATCGGTAATGTATCGGGCGATTTCATCGATACGCGTGCCAGCGACAACGTCTACGAGGCGATCACTGAGGTCCAGTACACCGGCCACCCGAGAAAGACGTACAGCTACCTCGAGCATAGGTGGACGTTCAACGTCCCATCGAGCACGATGGTCACATTCTTCCTCGAGACGTACAGGCCGGCTAGCGCCGACGGCGACAACTTCGTCTTCGCATACTCGACCGACGGTTCCGTCTACAACGACCTCGTGACCGTCTCGAGCGCGACCGAGCAGGTCTACTCGGTGGCCATGCCCGCTTCGGTAAGCGGAACAGTCTACGTCAGGGTTCTCGACACAGACAGGACCTGGGGCAACCTCGATTTCGACACGGTCTACATCGACGAGATGTATATCGAGACCGAGACGGTCGCCGGCCCGCCGACGGCCGCTTTCAGCGGATTGCCCACTTCGGGTTACGCTCCGCTGGCAGTCAACTTCACCGACCTGTCCACTGGTAGCCCCACCACCTGGAACTGGACATTCGGAGATGGTGGCACGAGCACAGCTCAAGACCCATCTCATCAATATACAAGCGCCGGTACCTACAACGTCACCCTTACCGTG
>DAOVNN010000221.1 GCA_030630165.1 Candidatus Krumholzibacteriota bacterium | reverse complement strand
GATTTTTCTATCGACTGATCATCGCCTATATCCACAAATATCTCGGGGTGATCGGGCACGACTGTACCGTCGAGACAGGGCAAGAGAAGCCCGTGCCTGTCCATCATGACCATCAGGCCGATCGTCTTGAGGGCCACAGTCTTTCCGCCCGCATTGGGGCCCGATATCACGAGGGCCTTGAGATCAGGACCGCAGACGAGGTCAAGTCCGGTAACTTCCCTGCCTTCTCCCTCCTCGGCGAATCCTTTCTCAAGAAGCGGATGTCTGGCCGATCGTATCACCAGTTTTCCATCTTCACTGTGACCGGGTCGTATGCAACTGTACCTGTCCGCGAATATTGCCCTGGCCCTTACCGCGTCGAGGATCAGGAGATTGTCCTGGTTACCGGTCAGGTCGTTTCCTGCCGCGTAGACTTCTGACGTCAGTGCGGCGAGGATCTTGAGGACCTCGTCGCGCTCGCTGTGTATCGCTGCCTCGAGGTTGTTGTTCTCCTCCACGAACGCCAGCGGTTCCATGAAGAGAGATGCTCCACTGCCGCTTTGATGGTGGACGATACCCTTGACGTGCGAAGCCTCGTCCCTCGGCAGAGAGATGACAAACCGCTCACCGCGAAGGGTGACGAACTCCTCCCCCTTACCCTTCGTATGAGAAGAAACGAAGTCAGCGCACTCCCTGCGGAGCCTCGAGCGAAGGCTCCCGACCTTTTTTCTCAGCCGTGCGAGCTCGGGGCTGGCCCTGTCCAGTACCTCGAAATCGGGACCGATCGTCTTTTCGATCTTTTTGACTATATCGTCGCGGATGGAGAATCCCGCGAGATATTCCGAGATCAGCGGCAGATCCTCCCTGGACCTTTCGATGAACCTGCTCACCTCGCCTGCCTTTTTCTCGGCAGCAGCGATGGCGGCGAGATCCTCGCCGGAGGAGGTCATCCCCTCTGCGCTTATTCTCGAGAGCTCTTCCGCACTGTCACTCCATCCGGCGACAGGAAGGTCCTCGCCGTTCTGCCTGACCTTCATCAACTCGAGGGTCTCGTTCTGGATCTTCTCTATTTCTTCTATGGTTTCGAGGACCTGCGCCGAGTTGAAGGCCGACGCCGTACGTTGCGAGGTAGCGCTGCGGGCGACCATCTCGAGGACAGCGCTGAGCTCGAGCTTCTCCGCCGCCTGCGACAATTCGTCTTTCAACTCAGAACGTCTCGCGCCTGAATCCATCGGTATTCCTTTTCGGGGGATGCGGGATCAGTCTTCCGGGTCCTTTTCGAGCCGCTCTTTACTCTTCTCGAAGTTCCCTTTGATATTATCCAGCTTTTTCTTCGTGTCCCTGACCGCATCGGAGTCCTTGATCCTCGCGATCTGTTCGAACTTAGCGCCGCCCGGTATGTTGCTGACCACCGTGTCGAACAGCGTCGGAAGAACGGGGTATATGGCGCCCGTCACGTGGTCCTCCCTCAGACCATCCTTCACATCGTCTGGAAAGGGCAGGATCATTATCACGGAGAGTACCAGGCTTATGACCAGCACTCCCTTGAGCCCGCCGAACAGTCCTCCCACCACCCGGTCGAACACACCCATGATCGTCAGGCCGAAGAGCTTCTTCAACCATGCGCCGATGAAATGCACACCGATGATGATCCCGATGAATATCGCCAGCGCGGCCATCGCCAGAGAGAGCCTGTAATCGGCCCCGGTCTTCACCTCTATCCATTCGGCAAGTGCGTGGGCGAAATAAAACGCGGCGAGAAAGGCCACGATGATACCGACCACTTCGAGGACCTGCTGGATCAGGCCCCTCTTCACCCCGATGATGAAGAACCAGGCCAGGACAGCGAGAACAACGATCCGGAAGATATACATAAGCCTATCCTTTGCCGCCCCGCAGCGCTTCCATGGCGATCGTCTTTACGACTCCGCCATCCGCACGCCCCTTGAATCTCGCCATCAGCGGTCCCATCACCTTGCCCATATCCTGCGGACCGCTCGCGCCGGTCTCGGCGATTATCTTCTCGACCTCGGCCCTGATCTCATCCTCGCCCATCTGTTCGGGAAGGTAAGCCATGACGATCTCGAGCTCGATGCGCTCATTCGCCGCCAGGTCATCACGGCCGCCCTGCTCGTACCCCTTGATCGACTCGCGCCTTTTCTTGGCGTAGCTCGTAATAATGGAGAGCTCCTTCTCCTCGCTCAGCTCGCCCCTCTCGGCAAGCTGTGCGTTCTTCATCTCGCTGATAAGCATCCTCATGGTGCTGACGCGCAGCTTGTCCTTCTCCTTCATCGCCGTTTTGAGGTCGTCCTGCAGTTTTGTCGTGATTTTATTTCCAGCCATTGCATCCCTTTCGCGGTCAGGTCCCGGATATGACTAATCGAGGATTATATACACGTGGGGCTATATGCGTCAACAAAAGGCGGGGAATATCTATTCCTGGAGGTCCTTCTTACAGAGTATCATGCCCGAGGCCATCAGAAACGCGCTTGTCTCACTCCGGAGCCTGTTCAGTCCCAGGGAGACCGTGACGGCGCCGGACGACAGGAGAGCTTCTCTCTCCATTTCGGTCAATCCGCCCTCAGGACCGACTATCCCGATCATACCCCCGGAGCTGTCCCGCTTGCCGAATGCGGCGTAAAAAGACGCTCCGGCTGCATCTGCAAGATAGATACTGCCGTAGTCACTCAGCATGCCGGCCAGTCCGGCAAAGGTAGTCACAGGCTCTATCCTCGTGAACCAGGGATTGCCCGATTGCTTGCAGGCGGCGGCGACCTTTCTTTCGAGCCGTGCCCGTTTCTTCCCTGCCTCCTCATCACCGCCCTTCCAGATGCTTCTCTCGCACCGGAAGGGGATGATCCGCCTCACACCCATCTCGGCACACTTCTCGATTGCGAAATCCATCCTGTGCGACTTGATCATAGGCATGGCAATGTCGACGATAAAAGCCGGTCCGGATCTTTCGCTTGAAATTATCTCAGCGGTGACTCCGGTGCTTTTTTTCAGCCCGCCGATCGTACCGCCTGTCCTGATCACAGCTTTGTATGTACCGCCCTCCCCATCGAGAAGGGTCACTTCGTCTCCCGGCCTGGCCCTGACGACCCTGAACAGGTGACGCGATTCACCCTCGCCGAGGACTACTTCATCTCCTCTGGAGTGAGATCCATTTATGATGAAAAATCTTTCCGATGACATATCAGGAAGTGTAGACCTTCCTGCCCGCGGGGGGAAGGCTGTCTTTGAGCTTTCTTTCGAGATCCTCGAAGACTTTCTTCTCATCGCCAGACACATTCTGAGGAGTCCAGGCGATAAGCCTGACGAGCTGGTCGCCCCGGCCGTGGCCATGAAGCCTCGGTATCCCCTTGCCCTTGAGTCTGAATATCTTGTGAGAGTGCGTTCCGGCGGGGATCTTCAGCGCCGCCTTACCATCCAGAGTAGGTATCTCGACCTTGTCCCCCAGGGTGAGCTGGCTGAACGTAACGGGCAGATCGAGCAGAATGTCGAATCCGTGTCTCTCGAATATCTCGTCCTCGATCTCCTCGATGACTATTATCAGATCCCCGGGCATTCCGCCCCTCGGGGCGCTGTCGCCCTGTCCTGCCAGTGTGATATAGTTGCCCGTCGAGACGCCGGCCGGGATCTTGACCTCTACGCTGCTCGTCCCCTTCACCCTTCCGTCCCCGCTGCACATGGCGCAGGGATCGGTAACGATCGTGCCCTCTCCACCGCAGGTCGAGCAGGCCGAGACATTGACGAAGGTGCCGAAGAGCGTTCTGGAGGCCTGCCTGACCTCTCCCTGGCCCTGGCAGGTCGGACAGGTCTGGCGTTCGGAACCCTTCGCCGTTCCCGAACCGCCGCACTCCTTGCAGGGGATCATCCTTGTGACCTTGATCTTCTTGACGATCTCCCGGGAGATTTCCCCGAGCGTGAGCTTGAGATGGATCTGCAGGTCCCTGCCCCTCATCCTGGCGCCTCCGCGTCTTCTTCCGCCTCCCGAAGAGCCCCCGAAGAAATCGAAACCTCCCCCGCCGCCACCCATCCCGAAATCGCGCATGAAGGCGCGCAGAGCATCGCTCAGATCGAAACCGCCCCCGCTGAAGTCGAATCCGCCAGCACCCCCCGCTCCGGACATGCCCGCATGGCCGAACTGGTCGAACTGCGACCTCTTCGCCTGGTCACGGAGAACCTCGTAGGCCTCAGTGGCCTCCTTGAAGTTCTCCTCGGCCTCGTGGTCGCCTGGATTCTTGTCTGGATGATACTTGAGAGCGAGCTTGCGGTAAGCCTTCTTTATATCATCGGCCGAAGCGCTCCGCTCTAAGCCGAGCACCTCGTAGTAGTCCCTTTTTGTCATGCCCCATCCGGTCGCTTGTAATATCTATACGCCGGTTATTGAGATATCAGATTTTCTTACTCACCGTACGAATCGTCGTCAGTGGTCGCATGATGATACATCAGCTCCGCGATCTTGTATACTGCTGTTGAGAGATTCTCGGCAGATTTGCGGATATCCTCCGGATCACTGTCCTCACCACGGATAAGGTCCTTCAGCTCGTGCATCGAACCCTCGATATTGATCCTGTCATCATCGGGGATCATGTCGGCATGCTCCTCGAGAGTCTTCTCGGTCGAATATAGAAGGATCTCCGCTTCGTTGCGGACCCTGGTGACCTTTCGTTTCTGTTCGTCCTCGATGGCGTGCTCCTCGGCGTCCTTGACCATCCTCTCGACGTCCTCCTCGGAAAGACCGCTTGCGACCTTGATCTGGATATTCTGTTCCTTGCCGGTGCCGAGATCCTTGGCATAGACGTGCATGATGCCGTCGGCATCTATGTCGAATATTACCTCGATCTGGACGACCCCCCGCGGTGCGGGTGGAATACCGACCAGGTCGAACCTCGCCAGAGTCCTGTTGTCCCTGGCCATCTCGCGTTCACCCTGCAGTACATGGATGCTTACTGCCGGCTGGTTATCCGTAGCTGTGGAGAATACCTGGCCCTGCTTGCATGGAATAGTCGTGTTGCGGTGGATCAGAGTCGTCATCATCCCGCCGAGCGTCTCGATCCCGAGACTGAGCGGGGTTACATCGAGCAGCACTATCTCGTCGACCTCGCCGGAGAGCACTCCGCCCTGGATGGCGGCGCCCATCGCGACGACCTCGTCAGGGTTGACGCCCTTGTGGGGATCCATGCGAAAGAAGTCCTTAACGAACTTTTT
>DAOVNN010000124.1 GCA_030630165.1 Candidatus Krumholzibacteriota bacterium | reverse complement strand
GGCATCCCCGATGTATGTGGCCTGCGCGTACCCCTTAGCCGCATCCTCGTACGAATCGATATGCCGGTTATACTGCAGGGTGAACCCTGCTATTACACCGAGCGTAAGGAGCGATGTCCCCATCATCACAGAGCCCCTCGTATAACGCCCGGTCGAGAACTGCCCCCAGCCCGGGAACACACACGATTTGATCACATCCTCGGTCCTCTCGGCGGCGGAGGCCGCGGACGACAACAGCACCAGCGCTATCAGCACTGTCACCACGGTCTTTCTCATCCGGATTCCTTTCTCCATGTCTTATCGTTCAATGCTCTTATACAGTCTTTACGGATTTCAGGCGAAATTGTTACATCGCCATACTATAACCTCTTGAGGACTGGAACAATAGCCGATTGACATGTTTCGGGAAAGCCCTTAGTTTTAGGTACGCTGCGCACGGGAGCGGGCAGCAGACTGCGAAATGGAGGACCGATTTGATCCGGGTACTGGAACTGTCGAAAAACTACGGAATTACGAGAGCGGTCGACAACCTTGCCTTCACCGTCGAGAGAGGCGAGGTCCTCGGATTTCTCGGCCCGAACGGCGCCGGTAAGACCACGACGATGAAGATGCTCACCTGCTATCTCCCCCCCTCTTCCGGTACCGCCGAGATCTTCGGATTCGACATTCTCAAGGATTCGATGGAGGTCCGCAGAAGGATCGGATACCTCCCCGAAAATAACCCGCTCTATACCGACATGGATGTAAGCTCCTTCCTCGAACTGGCAGCGCAGCTGAAGGGTGTGAAGAAAGATGCCCTGAAGAATTCCATCGACGGGGTAGTCGAGAGATGTGGGCTGGGCGAAGTCGTGCGCAGGAAGATCGGCAACCTTTCCAAGGGCTTTCAGCAGAGGGTGGGTATAGCCCAGGCGATCGTAAACGATCCCGAGCTTCTTATCCTCGACGAACCGACGATCGGTCTTGATCCGCGGCAGATAATCGATATCAGGTCCCTTATCAGGGATCTGGGCAAAGACAGAACGGTCATACTCAGCTCTCACATCCTGCCCGAAGTCAGCCAGGTCTGCGACAGGATAATCATCATAAACAACGGTCGTCTCGTAGCTGTCGACTCTCCGGACAATCTCCGTGACAGACTGAAAAGATCCTCTATGACGAGGGTGCGGATCGCCGGATCCGGCGATATCGCTGTAGCGGAGCGGGTGATTTCCGCTATCGAAGGTGCGCGTGTGATCCGCACCGGGGAGACCGGCGGGGATGGATCAGCCCTGGTCACGGTGGAATCATCTTCTGATTCAGATATCCGTAGCGCCCTCGCGAGGAAACTCATCGAGGCAGACATACCGCTTCTCGAGATATACAGCGAGGAGCTCTCGCTCGAGGACATCTTCATCAGGCTTGTCACTGAAGAGGGAGAAGCATGAGCAAGACCTCGGCAATATACGGCAGGGAACTTCGATACTTCTTCCAGTCGGTGACGGCTTACGTGGTCATTTCGATCTTTCTCGTTATCTCCGGGTACTTTTTCTTCAGCATTTTCAGGTATTACAACCTGCTTTCCCTGCAGTCGATGCAGAGCGGTTTCGCGCCGGGAGGCCTGAACCTCATAGACGGAGTGGTGCGGCCTCTGCTCGGCAACATCAGCATCATAATCCTGCTCCTACTGCCTCTTCTCACGATGAGACTTATAGCCGAGGAGAAAAAGCAGGGAACATTCGAGCTACTCTCCACCTACCCCGTCTCCGACATCGCCGCGGTATCGGGCAAGTTCCTCGCCGCGCTGACCGTCTATGCGGTGATGCTCGGCTGCACGCTGCTCTACCCCGGAATGCTCCTGTTCTTTACCGAACCGGAGACCGTGCCTATCGTCACGGGATACATCGGCCTTCTGCTTATGGGCGCCTCTTTCATCGCCATGGGCACTTTTTTCTCCTCGCTGACCGATAACCAGATCATTGCCGGCGTTGCCACCTTCGGTGCTTCTCTGTTCTTTCTCATAATAGGCTGGGGCGCTCCGTTCGTCGGACCGAAGTTCGCCGCGGTACTGGCGCAGATCTCGATACTCTATCACTTCGAATCCTTCTCCAAGGGAGTCATAGAGACAAGCGACGCGACATACTATATCTTCCTCACCTTCTTTTTCCTGTTACTGACGGTGAGGTCTCTCGAATCGACGAGGTGGAAAAGCTGATGGGCGGTTTTATCTACAGATTGCTCGGCGGCGCCGGTCTGGTCCTGATCGTCATCGGGGGAATAGTCTACGGCATCTACTACACGAGCGGATGGCCCGCCATCGTCCCCCTCGCCCTCGGCCTTGTGCTGACCATCGGAGCATTTGCCGGCGGATACCGATCAGAGAGATCGGAAGGATCCAGGCGCACGGTCAGGTACGGCCTCGGCGCAGGGCTGTCGATAGTGGCCGCCGCTGCGATACTGATCTTCCTTCAGACAATGGCATACAGGCACTCGTCGACCATCGACCTTACGAGCAACAGGCGTTTTTCATTATCACCCCAGACGGTCAAGCTCCTCGACGCCCTTGAAACACCAGTGCATCTCACAGGATTCTACAAGGAGACGAGCCAGGACAGGGTCGTGCTGCAGGACCTGCTCGAAAGTTATTCGGCCCGCAACCCGGTCGTGACATATATTTTCATAGATCCGGACAGGGAGCCCGTCATCGCTCGAAATTACGGGATCACACGAACCGGAATCCTCTTTGTCGAATCTGGCCAGGCTCGTGAACAGCTCGAGGGGCCCGGCGAGCAGCAGCTTACCAATGCGATCGTCAGGGTGACGTCCGGCAGCGTGAAGACTGTGTACTTTCTCACCGGGCACGGCGAGAAATCGACACACGAAACCGGACCACACGGCATCAGCGGCATGATGGAAGCCCTTAAGATGGAGAACTTCGAGGTCCGCGATCTTTCCGCCATAAGCGCGGAGCGAATTCCCGAGGAGTGCAACATCCTCATAGCCGCCGGGCCCGAAAAGGATATTATCAAGCACGAACAGAACCTGATCCTCGACTATCTGACAAGCGGCGGCCGTGCGCTCTTCCTCCTCGATCCGATGACTGAGGTCACGAACATCGAGGGGATACTCGCAGCCTACGGGATACTCCTCGGCGACGATGTGATCGTCGACAGGCAGGGAAAACTCCTGGCAGGCAACTATCTCACCCCGGTAGTAAACAATTACGGAGATCATCCCATTACCGACGGATTCAGGCATTTCACCTTCTTTCCCCAGGCGCGGTCTGTCATCGCGCTGGCAGATACCCCTCCATCACTCGAGGTGACGGTCCTCGGCAGAACAAACGAAGGCGCTTACTCCGAGACCAATATGTCGACCCTTCTCGAGGGCCAGACACAGTTCGAAGCCTCGGAGGACGGCAAAGGGCCGATCGACATCGCCGTAGCCTCGGCCATGGGATTCAGCGCTGATTCCGTTTCCACGGTCATCGAATCCCGTGTGGTCGTCTTCGGTGACAGCGATTTCGCCGGAAACTCCAACCTCCGTCTTTCAGGAAACAGGGATCTGCTGCTCAATACCGTTCTCTGGCTCACCGAGGCGGAAGACATGATCGCGATCAGGCCGACCGACGACCTGCAGCAGCCCGTCCTGCTTACAGCTACGCAGGGGCGGTTCGTGTTCTGGATCCCTGTCGTTGCCCTGCCCGCACTGGTACTGCTCGCCGGAACGTTCGTCCTCATGTGGAGAAGAAGAACCGTCCGGTAGTGGAGGTCGCTCCTTGAAGTCCCGCAGCCTGATCATCCTCGTTACCGTTCTTGTCCTGGTCGCAGGATATTTCTTCCTCGTGGAGGAAAGACAGCGACGGGACACTGACGAAACGAGGAGATCATCGAAGATGCTCCTTCCCTACGGTCCGCTCGATATCGACGCCGTCGCCTTTATCAATCCTTACGGCGAAACGATCCTGTGGGAGAGGTCCGGGGACGGGTGGCTGATAACATTCCCCGTTACCGATAAAGGCGAGAAAAGTACTATAGACATGTTCCTCGGCCAGATCGCCCCGGGGCAGAAGCTCGAGGAATTCGCCGGAGCCGGAAACCTCGAGCAGTATGGGCTCGACCCTCCCTACGCTGTCGTCATCCTGGAGAGTGAGCGGTACGGAAGGAAAGACACACTCTTTGTCGGCGATAAGACTCCGACGAGCTTCCGGGCATACGTGAGTCTCGGGTCAGCGGGGAACGTCTCGGTCACACGCGGCCTCGCTCACAATGTGATGCAGAAGAGGCTGTTTCATCTCAGGGACAAAAACTTTATCGCTTCCGCTGACAGGAACATCACCGATTTTTCTCTCATATCTGGAAACGGCACCCTCTCGTTCCAGCGGTCCGGAAACTCCTGGAAGGTGACCGGTTCTACGCTGACCGTCGATCGCGAAGTGATCGAGCCCTGGATCTCCGGTCTTTCCAACGCCCTCGTATATGAATTCGCGGCGGAGGACCTCACGGACACCCTCGGTTTCGGTATTGGAAATCCCCAAAGAGCGGCCATCCTGAGAACCGCCCTCGGAAACTCTATCAGAATATCTTTCGGCAGACGCAGGGACGCGCTTGTTCCTGTCGTCAGGTCGGGCCGCGAAAAGGTAATGATGATAGAAGCCGGGTTCCTCAACGCTTTTCACTGGACCGATGACCGCCTCATCGTAATGAGTCTTTCCCTTGTGAAGCCCGGAATGGTCACCGCTCTGCAATGGGAAACGCCCGATACGGTGGCCTCATGGAAGATGGAGAACGGCGTATGGACTTCAGGCGGTGATGATCCCGAACCTGTCGATCAGGAAGCACTAAAATACCTGCTGATGTATCTGCGCTCGGCTGCGTACGAGAACGTGGTAGCCGGCCGCGCACTCCTGTCAGCGGCGAAGCCGGACATCATGATCACGCTTGGCGGCAGTTCAGGCGAGGTCCTCGATATCATCTCCCTCTTCCGCTTTGAGGACGGAACCGCCGGAAGCATCTCGATCTCGGGCGGAAATGCCGGCCGCGTCAGCGAAGGGACCCTTGCCGAGATCCACCGGGCCTACCTGGCGATCCTGGGGCAGTAACTGCGGTACCACCTTTCCCGATTTTCTGCTATATTCAGTATACGATGATAAATTCCCGATCAACGATATCCAGAAGGGATTTTCTGTCCTGCACAACAGGCCTTCTTGCCGCCTGTTCGGTAACCGGAGGTCCTGTATTTGCCGCTGATGACGGTCCGCGCCGGGCGGATTTCTGGGAGAAACTCGAAAACGGCCGGGTGAGGTGTACCCTCTGCCCGCACAGATGTACCATACCGGACGGCAGGCGCGGCGCATGCAGGGTCAGGGAGAACCGTGACGGGGTCCTTTATACCCTGTCGTACGGTAAGCCCTGCGCCCTTCACACCGACCCTGTCGAGAAGAAGCCTTTCTACCATTTCCTGCCCGGATCGACCTCACTCTCCCTGTCCACGGTCGGGTGCAACATGACGTGCCTTTTCTGCCAGAACTGGCAGATCTCCCAGTCCTCGCCCGAGGATGTGGAGACCGAGATCGTTAACCCTGGATTCTTCGCGAAGAAAGCCGTAATGGCCGGCGCCTCTTCGGTAGCATTCACCTACGGGGAACCGGTCGTCTTCGTCGAGTACGCGATCGATATCGCCGAGGCGGCCAAGACATCCGGGGTAAAGAGTCTGGTCGTCTCCAATGGATATATCGAGCGTGAACCTCTTCTGGCGCTCTGTTCTTCCGTCGACGCTGTAAAGATAGATCTCAAGGCATTCGAAGACGGATACTACAGGAAGATATGCGGCGCGAGGCTGGCCCCCGTCCTTCGTGCACTGGCAGAGATCAAGTCATACGGTGTGTGGCTCGAGATCGTCTACCTCATGGTGCCGACTCTCAACGATGATGCGGAAACGATCGGCAGGATGGCCAAATGGATAAGCGCCGAGCTCGGGCCGGACGTACCGGTCCACTTCTCGAGGTTCCATCCGGCATATCGGCTGCCGGACCTCCCTCCTACACCTGTCTCGTCTCTCGAGACGGCAAGGGCCAGATGTCTTGATGCGGGATTGAACTACGTCTATATCGGCAACGTAGCAGATCACGCAGCCGATTCGACATATTGCCGCTCATGCTCCAGAAGGATCATAGAAAGATCCGGGTACAGGGTACTGTCGATAGAGATGGATGGAGACCGGTGCCGGTTCTGCGGAACAGTCCAACCTGGCATCTGGAGGAAAGATTCATGAAAAAAGGCGCGGCAACCGGAGGGATTATTTTATTTCTGACTCTCGCCGCGGCCAGTTCAACCGTTGCAGGCCTGAAAGGAAAGAGCATGGAAAAGTCGATCCGGAAACCTGCTGTCGCCGGACAGTTCTATACGTCCGAACCGGAGGCGCTCCGCGAGGAGATCGAGACATATTTAAGCAGGGCTGAGCTGCCGGACATCACGGGCGACATTTTTGCCCTGATATCTCCGCACGCCGGATATATGTATTCCGGGCATGTCGCGGCAGCCGGATACGCTCTTCTCGAGGAGGGCCAGTTCGAGACTGTCGTGGTCATCTCTCCATGTCATGTAGAATATTTCCGCTTCGCTTCGATATACGAGGGCGACGCTTACGAGACCCCTCTCGGCCTGGTGGAGATCGACAAGGAGCTCTCGAAAGAGATAGCCTCCCGCAGCGACTTAGTGAAAATCGGCCCCGACGGTCACGAAACCGGCCCTCAAGGAAGGGGCGAGCATTCTCTCGAGGTCCAGATTCCCTTCCTGCAGGTCGCCCTCGGGGATTTCAGGATCGTACCGATAGTCATGGGCGACCAGTCCGCTGATATGGTTGACGGCCTTGGAGAGGCGCTGGCCGGGGCACTCGCCGGCCGCAATGTTCTGATCGTCGCGAGCACCGATCTCTCCCACTTCCATGACGACAAGACTGCGAAAAAGCTCGACGGAGAATTCATCGCCAGGCTGGAAGCATTCGACGTCGACGGGCTCATGAGTTCCATCAGTTCGGGAAAAACGGAAGCGTGCGGCGGCGGTCCGTCCGCTGCTGCCATGATCGCTTCGACCGGCCTCGGCGGCACGGGATGCACCATACTTAAGTACGCCAATTCCGGCGACATATCGGGAGACCGGGGAAACGTCGTAGGATATGTATCAGCGGTAATAACAGGGGACCGTGATCGCGGAACGTCATACATGGGCGGCGGGAGCGTCGGAGAAGACGTCGACCGGAAAACGAGACTGTTCCTTCTGCGTTACGCCCGATCCATCATCCGGGAGAAGCTCGGTATGAAAACGGAAGATATCGAGAAACCTGCTTCGCCAATCCTCGGGGAAAACCGGGGAGGATTCATCACCCTTAAAATAAACGACAGGCTGAGGGGCTGCATCGGGTATATCGAAGCTGTCAAGCCCCTGCTCGAGACAGTCGCCGAGATGACTTACTCGGCGGCGTTCAGCGATTACAGGTTCGAGCCTGTGGCAAAGGAGGAGGTCGACGACCTGACTATCGAGATATCCGTACTGAGCCCGGTACGCGAAACAAAGGACCCCTCCGAAATAGAGGTCGGCAGGCATGGGATCATCATCTCAGCGCTCGGCCAGAGGGGGCTCCTCCTTCCCCAGGTAGCTGTAGAACACGGCTGGGACAGGGACACCTTCCTCGACCAGACTTGCGTCAAGGCAGGCCTGCCCCGTGACGCATGGAAAAAGTCGATGACCACTATTGAGATATTCAGCGCCGAGATATTCTCCGAGGAGGAGATGGGACTGCGCTAGTACGCATCCCGTTTTGATTATAAATCTAAATAAAGCGATGCGTACCAGTACTGTGTTTTCCTTCAATGTCGCAGGGGCATAAAAGTTCTTCTACCTGTTTCCCTTTTTGATCTCCGAGATCCCTGCTCCTCATGGATCGCATTTCTCTACGTCGCACCAGATTTTCTGAATCATAGTACTGATCCATCTGTTCCTTGACATACTTCTTTGTAGGTTTTCTGTCTGGCCTCACCATGCAGTACTGATCCATCTGTTCCTTGACATACTTCTTTGTAGGTTTTCTGT
>DAOVNN010000064.1 GCA_030630165.1 Candidatus Krumholzibacteriota bacterium | reverse complement strand
TTGTTTCCTCGATGACGAGAAGGTTTTTGCTCTTCTCCCTCGGGGCGACACGGTCGCCCACACTAAGCTGGTAAGAGGGAATATTTACCCTCTTGCCGTTCACTTCGAAATGATTGTGCAGAATCAGCTGGCGCGCGGTCGCACGGGAAGGCGCGAAGCCCATCCTGTAGACCATGTTGTCCAGCCTCTGCTCGAGCAGTCTGAGAAGGTTCTCGCCCGTTACGCCCTTGCTCGTCTCGGCCTGCTTGAAGTAGTTGCGGAACTGCCGCTCAAGCAGCTGATACATACGGCGCAGCTTCTGCTTCTCTCTCAACTGTATCCTGTAGTTACTCCTTCTGCTGAACCGTGCGCGTCCGTGCTCACCGGGAGGATAGTTCCTCTTCTCGATTGCGCAACGGTCGGAGTAGCAACGGTCCCCTTTAAGGAACAGCTTGGTCCCCTCTCTTCTGCATAGCTTGCATGCGGGACCTGTGTATCTCGCCATTTACAGTTACCTCCCCGGCCTGACAGGGCCGATCGTCCTTTTGATTCTCATCTGAAGGGTCAGATTCTCCTGCGTTTCTTCTGCCTCACGCCATTATGAGGAATGGGGGTGCAGTCCTTGATCCCCGAGACCTCGAGACCGGCGGCGCGCAGCGAACGTATCGCGGCTTCCCTGCCCGGTCCGGGGCCCTTGATCCAGGCTTCCACTTTTTTCATCCCCATAGCGAGGGCGTCCCGTGCGACGGTCTGAGCCGCCTGCTGCGCGGCGAAAGGTGTGCTCTTCCTGGAGCCCTTGTAGCCGACCTTTCCCGGGCTGCACCACGCGACCACGGCACCTTCACGGTCCGTTATCGTTATGATGGTGTTATTGAAAGTGGATTTTACATGGGCAATGCCATACGCATCCACTTTCTTCAGTTTTTTCTTCTTCGACTTCTGTGGACGGGCCAATTGAAACCTCCCTGATAATTCCGTCAAGATCGAGGCAATGCCTCAATATGCGTATCAGCCCTATTTTTTCCTCTTTGAACCCGGACGATGTCGGGGGCCCTTACGGGTGCGGGCATTAGTATGCGTCCGCTGACCGTGACAGGGCAGCCCGTGCCTGTGCCTGAGACCGCGATAGCAGCCGATATCCATCAGCCGCTTGATATTCATCGTTCTTTCCGTCCTGAGCGATCCCTCGATCGTGTAATCACTCTCGATGATCTCCCTGATCCTTGCAGTCTGCTCGTCGGTCAGTTCCTTAGTCTTTGTCATCAAAGGAATCCTGGCCTTCTCGAGTATCTGGACGGCACTTGTACGACCTATCCCGAAGATATAAGTCAATGCGATCTCAACATGCTTGTTGTCGGGTATATCGACTCCGACTATTCGCGCCACAGGTGTTCTCCTTTCGTATTCCCAGTTATTTCCGCAGCCCCTATCCCTGTCGCTGCTTATGCTTTGGGTTCTTGCATATGACTCGCAGGACACCCTTGCGCCTGATGATCTTGCAGCTGGGGCACATCTTCTTTACTGAACTTCTGACCTTCATCTCTATTCTATCCTTTCCGGTCCGCAGGCACGGTCTTCGCCGCGCCGCTGACGGGGGAATCGTCTACCGGCCGTCCCGACACCCGGGATCATTTATACCGGTATGTGATCCTTCCCCTGCCAAGATCGTAGGGACTCAGTTCGAGTGCGACCCTGTCGCCCGGGAGAATCCTGATGAAATGCATCCTCATCTTCCCGGAAACGTGGGCGAGCACAATGTGCTTGTTCTCGAGTTCCACCCGGAACATAGCGTTGGGCAGCGCCTCGACGACCGTTCCCTCTACCGGTATGCCCTTCTGTTTGGCCATACAGCCTTTCTCGTTTACTCCCGATCGCGGTCTGCGTGGCCGATGGTCACCGAGTCATTATCCGGGGACCGTTTTCGGTGACCGCCACCGTATCTTCGAAGTGACAGGATAGTTTCCCGTCAACCGTAACAAAGGTCCATGTATCCTCGAGCGTCAGGACGTCGTGTGTACCGACGTTGACCATCGGCTCGATCGCGAGAACCATCCCCACCTGGAGTTCCGGCCCTTTTCCCGGTGGGCCGAAATTGGGGATCTGCGGTTCCTCGTGCATCATCCGCCCTATCCCATGACCGACGAGTGCCCGGACGATCGAATATCCGTGGCTCTCTGCATGCTTCTGAATCGCATGCGAAATATCGGAGAGGTGATTGCCCGGTCTCACCTGTTCGATGCCCTGATCGAGCGACTCGCTCGTGACCCTGATCAGGCGGGCCGCTTCTTCCGATATCTCCCCGATGGGGTATGTCCTCGTCGCATCGGAGTAGAACTCCTCGAGGACGACTCCCATGTCGATCCCCACGATATCTCCCTCTTCGAGGGAACGCGGGCCGGGAATCCCGTGAACGACCTGCTCGTTGACCGAGGCGCATATCGTCGCCGGGTATCCCTGGTATCCCTTGAAAGCGGGGATGCCGCCCTTCGACCTTATGAAATCCTCTGCCGCCGCATCGAGCTCCGCGGTCATCACGCCTGGCCGGATCAACTCCTCGAGCACGGAAAAGGTCTCCCTGAGTACTTCCCCGCTATTTTTCATCAGCTCGAGCTCCGGCTCGGTCTTTATCTTTATCATCTCCTCCCGCGGATTATCTCCGCGGTAATCTCATCTATGTCGCCAGACCCGGTGACTTCCGTGACGCCTCGCAACTTGCGGTAGAAATCAAGTACGGGAGCAGTCTGCTCTTCATATACTTTAAGGCGCCTTCTTACCGTCTCTTCCCTGTCGTCCGGCCTCGTGACGAGCTTGCCGCCGCATTTCTCACAGACGCTCTCGTCTCCATCGGGCAGCATCGACAGGTTGTAGACCGCCTTGCAGTCGCCGCATACGCGCCGGCTGGTCAGCCTGCCGACTATCTCTTCACTTTCGACGTCGATGAGAAGGACCATGTCTATCGCCAGGTCCTTCCCCGCCAGGAGTTCAGCCAGCGTCTCCGCCTGCGGAAGCGTCCTGGGAAAACCGTCGAGCATCCAGCCGCCGCCCTCGAGGACGTCGAGCTGTTCCCTGATCAGGCCGAGCATGATCTCGTCGGGAACGAGCAGCCCCGCCTTCATGTATTCCTCGGCCTTCTTTCCCAGCTCCGTCCCTTCGGAAACCGCTTCCCTGAGCAGGTCGCCCGTCGAGAGATGCTTGAGATCGAGCTTGTCGGCGACTCTCATCGCCTGTGTGCCTTTGCCCGATCCGGGGGGGCCGATTATTATTACATGCCTTACGGCCATTAAATTCACTCTTTCTCCGGGACTCCGCTAACGCCTTCCGCGCAGGCGGCCCTTCTTCATAAATCCGTCATAGTGCCTCATCAGGAGGTGCGTCTCGATCTGCTGAAGCGTATCAAGCATAACGCCGACGGTGATCAGCAGGCCCGTTCCGCCGAAGTAGAACGGAAGACCGGCCTTCCTGTAGAGGATATCAGGCAGGACCGCGATGAATGCGAGGAACATCGCTCCGGGGAGCGTGACCCTCGAGAGGATCCTGTCGATGTAGTCACTTGTCTTCTTTCCCGGTCTGATTCCGGGGATAAATCCTCCGTACTTCTTCATGTTATCGGCAAGATCGACCGGATTGAGGACGATCGCCGTGTAGAAGTACGTGAAGAATATGATAATCAGCGAATATATCGTCATGTACAGCACAGTGCCTGGCGACATATAGAGCTGGAACGTGTCCATGAACCCAAGATTGAAGAACGACGCGATCGTCGTCGGAAACACCATGATCGACTGGGCAAAGATGATGGGGATAACGCCCGCGGTGTTGACCCTGAGCGGGATATACTGGGAGCGTCCCCCGTAGACCTTGCGGCCCACGATCCTCTTGGCGTACTGGACAGGAATCCTTCTCTGGCCCTGCGTGATAAGGATCACACTGGCCACGACCCCCACAAGTATGACAAAGAAGACGAGCAGTCTCAGCGGTGTGATCTGTCCGAGCTTCAGCGCTCTCCAGGAACTGAGGAAGTAGGTCGGATACTGGGCAACAATACCGATCATGATGATCAGCGAGATACCGTTTCCAATGCCCCGTTCGGATATCTGCTCCCCGAGCCACATCACGAAGATCGTTCCTGCTGTCATCGTAAGCATGGTGAGCAGCCTGAACGCCAGCGGATTCATCGTGACGACCTGGATACCACCCGGCTGCATGTTCATCAGGAAGACCGTGATGCCGACCGACTGCACGAGCGCCAGGATGACCGTCCCGTACCTCGTATACTGCGTGATCTTCTTGCGCCCTTCCTCGCCTTCTTTCGCGAGCTTCTCGAAGAACGGTATGACCGCCTGGAGAAGCTGCATGATAATCGACGCGCTGATGTAGGGCATGATGCCGAGCGCGAAGATCGTCGCTCTCCTGAGGTTACCGCCGGCAAACAGATCGTAGAGCTGGAAGATCGTCCCCTTCTGGCTCTCGAAGAAATAGCTCAGCGCCAGCGGGTTGACCCCCGGTGTCGTTATATGGCCGCCGATCCGGTAGACCACAAGAAGGCCTATCGTAAAAAGAATGCGCCTCTTGAGCTCCGGAATACTGAATATATCCTGAAACTTCTTAAGCATTACTGGCGCTCCTCCTCTTCAGGAACGGAAACTTTCTTTCCGGAAATGAGGGAAATGCTGCCCCCTGCATCCAGAATCGCTTTAGCTGCGCTTCTGCTGCCACCATCGATCTCTATCTCGAGGCCGTCCTTCAGCTCTCCGCGTCCAAGTATCTTCACAGGCTCCGTGGCCTTCTTCACAAGGCCGGCCTCGATCAGGACGCCCCTGTTTATCCTTGTGCCACTCTCGAACCGCGCGAGATCGTCGAGATTGACTACCTGGTAGGCTACTCTGAAGAGATTGTGGAATCCCCTCTTGGGCAGGCGCCTCTGCAGGGGCATCTGTCCACCCTCGAACCAGGGAGGGACGCCTCCGCCGCTTCGCGAGTTCTGACCCTTATGGCCCCGCGTAGCGGTTTTGCCGTGTCCGGAACCGGGACCGCACGCGACCCGCTTCCTTTTCTTTACGGCTCCCTTTGCCGGCCTGATCTCGTTAAGTTTCATCTCCGTCTGGCTCCTTTTTACCTGTCGTCTTCGCGGCCTTGATCACCGTATACCCCTTCGATGGGCTGGAAACGGCGGCAGGCACGTCTTTTTCATCGATCTCTTCGACCTCGACCAGATGCCGCACTTTCGCCAGCATACCCCTGATCTGAGGATTGTCGTTCTTGTACAGCGTGGCGTAGTTCTTCGTGAATCCCAGAGAAGTCATCACGCGCTTGTGCTTCTTCTCCTGGGAATGGATGATACTGCGCACCTGTGTGATCTTCAGTTTATTGGCCATCTCAAATCCTCGTTCGTTTCTCCCGAAAGGAAGATCCGGCTGCCCGTACGGCAGCGAAAGGCTGCGCCTCACGCTGAACCGTTACCGGAAACCCCGCTTTACTCGCCCTGCTGCGTGGTTTCCCCGGCGGCCTTATCTTCGACGACGGGCGCGGCCTCTACGGCCGGCTTGTCCTCGACTTCAGCCTTCTTTTCGACGACAGGCTTTTCATCAAGGGCGAAAAGCCTCCTCACCGATATATTTCGCCTCTTCGCGACGTCCTTAGCGCTCTTCAGGCTCTTGATACCCACCATCGTGGCTTTCACCATGTTGTGCGGATTGTTGGAGCCGAGCGACTTGGTGAGGATATCCTTCACGCCAGCCACCTCGAGCACGCTGCGAACGCCTCCGCCCGCGATAACGCCTGTTCCCGGAGCTGCCGGCTTGAGCAGGACCCGAGACGCGCCGAAACGACCGATCGTCTTGTAGGGGATCGTTCCCGCTACCATCGGAATCATGATCATGTCCCTGCGCGCGACTTCGCCGGCCTTGCGGATGGCGTCGCTGATCTCGTTCGCCTTGCCGAGGCCGATGCCTACCTTGCCCATACCGTCGCCGACGGCGACAAGAGCGTTAAAGCTGAAACGGCGGCCGCCCTTGACTACCTTGGCCACACGGTTGATATGAACCGTCTGTTCGAGATACTCCGGACCGCTGTCGTCACGCCTGTCCCGCCGGTTGTCCCTTCGGGAATCTCTTCTGTCTCTTGTGTTCAACTATCGCACCCCCGTGCGCGTTCAACCCGCATTCATGCGGATTGTTTCAATTAGAATTCCAGTCCATTCTTTCTGGCCGCCTCTGCAAGAGCCGCGACCCTTCCGTGATATAAAAAGCCGCCTCTATCGAATACGACCTTCTTTATGCCGATGCCTGTGGCCTTCTCGGCGATCGCTTTGCCGACCGCGCGCGAACGGCGCACCTTGAGGCCCTCGGGCTTCTTCTCTTTCTTTTTCTTCTTGCCCTTCTTTTCCTTCTTGCCCTCTTCTTCCGCCGGGGCAGCCGCTACCGGCTCCACGGTCGGAATCTCGAGGCGCAGACTCGACACCGAAGCGAGCGTCTTGCCCGAATCGTCGTCGATCAACTGCGCATAGATGTGATTGAGGGACCTGAATACCGAGAGACGGGGTCTGTCGCCGGTGCCGCGCACCTTCTTGCGAACCCTGGCCTTCCTTCCCAGTCTCTGCTGTCTCTTCTCGTATGCCTTGCTCATCTCTTCGTCCAACTCCTGTCATCGGCCGGGGCGCACGGGCCGCTTCGCCTGGGCGACCCCGCCTCCGTCCCTTTGCTGTGGCCCGGCTAGAAGCCTGAGCCGACTGCAGCCTTGCCGGCCTTGCGTCTTACCTGCTCGCCGACGTAGCGAATACCCTTACCCTTGTAAGGCTCGGGAGGCCTGAAACCGCGTATCTCGGCGGCGGCCTGTCCGACCTTCTGCTTGTCGATCCCCTTCACCGTGATCTTCTTCGGATCGGGAACCTCTATCTCGACGCCCTCAGCGGGGTCGTAACGGACCGGGTGCGAATAACCAAGAGCCATCACGAGCGCCTTGCCCTTGAGTTCGGCCCTGTACTCCACGCCCTCGATCTCGAGATTGCGCGCATAGCCGTTCGAAACTCCCTCGATCATATTGAAGACGAGGGTGCGGGTCAGTCCGTGAAGCGATTTGTGCTGCTTCGACTCGGTCGGCCTCTTGACGAGGATGACTGCGTCCGACACTTCTATGATCATGTCGGGGTGAAGCGTCCTCGTGAGTTCGCCCTTCGGTCCCTTGACCTTGATATTGTTGTTCTTCAGATCGACCGTTACTCCGGCCGGGACTGTTATCGGATTCTTACCAACTCGTGACATTACTCTCTAAACCTCCGTATGCGCGGCACTACCAGATGTGGCAGAGCACTTCGCCGCCCACGCCGTTCTTGCGGGCATCCTTGTCGGTCATTATTCCATGCGATGTCGAAATGATGGCTGTCCCGTAACCGCCCATGACCCTGGGAAGCCTGTCTCTCGTAACATAAACTCTGCGGCTGGGCAGGCTGATCCTCCGGATACCCTCTATGGCCGATCTGCGGCCTTCGTTGTACTTGATGTACACGCGGAGCGAACCCTGCAGGCCGTCGTCGATAAACTTGACGTTACCGATGTATCCGCCTTCCAGCATTATTCTCGCAATCTGCGCCTTGATCTTCGACGCCGGAATGTCCACATGGTCCTTGTTGGACCTGTACGCGTTTCTGATCCGGGTCAGCATGTCAGCAATGGGATCGGTCATCATCTCTTCATTCACCTCGTCTGTTTTTCAATACCAACGGCACTACCAGCTTGCCTTGACTACGCCGGGGATCTTGCCATCGAGCGCCAGTTCCCTGAAGCATATGCGGCAGATTCCGTATCTTCTGATGTACGCTCTTGAACGCCCGCATCGGCTGCACCTGTTGTAGCTGCGGACCTTGAACTTGGGCGTCCTTTTAGCTTTCGCTATCAAACACTTCTTGGCCACGAAGCCTCCTTGGATCAGTTCTGACGGAGAGGCATGCCCAGGAGCATTATCAGCTCCCTTGCCTCTTCGTCAGTACCGGCACTTGTTACAATCGTTATATCCATTCCCAGGACCTTCAGGATCTTGTCGTAATCGATCTCGGGGAATATGATCTGCTCCTTGACACCGAACGAGTAATTACCTCGTCCGTCGAAACTCTTCTGACTCAGCCCGCGGAAATCCCTGATTCGCGGGACCGCCACATTTATGAGCCTGTCAAAGAACTCCCACATGCGCTCTCCCCTGAGAGTCACGAAACAACCCACAGGCACTCCCTCGCGGAGCTTGAAGCCCGCTATTGACTTGCGTGCCCTGGACACGACCGGGGCCTGCCCCGTGATAGCAGTCATGTCCTTGACCGCAGCCTCGAGGATCTTGGCGTCCTGCTGGGCCTCTCCAACGCCCATATTGACCACGATCTTCTCAAAACGCGGAACCTGCATGATATTCTTGTACCCGAACTTCTTCATAAGTTCGGGAACGGCCTTTTCTTCGTACAGCCGTCTGACATTCGGTTTGTTTTCAGCCATCTCTCTCACCGTGTAAATCGGTTAACGTTAATTCTCGTCGCTCAGTGTCTCATTGCACTTCTTGCAGCTGCGGACCTTGCGGCCGTCAGCCAGGTTCGAATGCGTCGTTCTCGTCGGCTTGCCGCACTTCGGGCATATGAGAATCACGTTGGAGGCGTTGATCGACGCTTCCTTCTCAACGATGCCGCCCTGGTCGGCCTGGCTCGTCTGCCTCGTGTGCCGCTTGATCATATTGATCTTTTCGACGATGATACGATTCTTCTCAGGAAAGACCTTGAGAACCTTTCCCTCGGATCCCTTCGCGTTCCCCGCGATCACTCTTACAGTATCGTTCTTCTTTATCTTCATTTCGAGTTTCCGCCCGGTATTCAGATAACCTCGGGTGCCAGGGAGACGATCTTCATGAACTTCTTTTCCCTGAGCTCCCTTGCCACCGGGCCGAAGATCCTCGTCCCGACTGGCTCTTTCTGCTCGTTAATTATTACGGCGGCGTTCTGGTCAAACCTGATGTAAGATCCGTCTTTCCGCCTGACTTCCTTCCTGGTGCGCACTATGACGCACTTGACAACCTCGCCCTTCTTGACCGTTCCGCCCGGCACGGCGACCCTGACAGAAGCGCTTATGATATCCCCGATGGATGCGTAGCGCCTTCTCGAGCCACCGAGGACCTTGATACATCTGATGCTCTTGGCCCCAGAGTTGTCGGCAACAGCCAGATTTGTCTGCATCTTGATCATCGTCGTCTCCTATTGTGCCCTCTCAATGATCTCAACGACACGCCAGCGTTTCAGTTTGCTGAGCGGCCTCGTCGACATGACCTTTACCTTGTCTCCGGTCCGACATTCATTTTCGGCGTCGTGCGCCCAGACCTTCGACGTCTTCCTGACGATCTTCTTGTACATCGGGTGCTGAAAAGTGCGCTCGATGGATATCGTCACTGTCCTGTCCATCTTGTCGCTCACGACCCGCCCAACAAGAATCTTTCTGGGCTTTCTTTCTTCCATTTCAACTCCTCATTTTACAGGACGTTCCGGGAGGCGATCAGCCTTCCTGCGCGCCCTCTTCAGCCGCCGTCTTCTCGGTGATTATGGTCTTCACCCTGGCGAGGTCACGCCTGACGACCCTCGCCTGGAGGGGATTGTCAAGGCGCTTGATCGAGAGCTGAATACGCAGGCGCGACAACTCTTCGGTCAGTTCCTCTTCGCGGCCGATCAGCTCATCCAGCGTCATTTCTTTCAGTTCAACAGCTTTCATCTCTTAAACCATCCGGTTGTCTAGCCGGCCACCTTTCCCGTTGCTACGCGGCGAACGAACTTCACCTTGATAGGAAGTTTCGCGGAGGCAAGCTCCATCGCTCTCTTTGCTTCACTCTTATCCACACCAGCAAGTTCGAACATTATGCGGCCGGGCTTTACGACGGCGACCCAGTACTCGGGAGCGCCTTTGCCCTTACCCATCCTGGTCTCCGCGGGTTTCACGGTAACAGGCTTGTCGGGAAAAACGCGGATCCACAGCTTTCCCTTTCGCTGGATGTGACGCATGATCGCGACACGGGCCGCTTCTATCTGCCTGTTCGTGATCCAGCCGGGAGCCTCGGCCTGCAAGCCGTACTCGCCGAAGCTGATCTTCGAACCGCGGTGGGCTGCGCCCCGCATCCGGCCCCGCTGCTGTTTGCGGTATTTTGTACGTTTCGGCATCAACATGGCTCAATAACCTCTCTCGTTCAGCGACGGTCCTTGGAGGAATCGTCTATCGCGTTCTCGGCCAGCTGGCGTTTGAAATCCTTGGGAAAAATCTCTCCCAGGTAAATCCAGATCTTAACGCCGACAGTGCCGTATGTCGTAAAAGCGGTAGCCCTGGCGTAATCGATTTCGGCGCGGAGGGTATGTAGAGGAACACGTCCGTCCATGTAACCTTCCGCTCTCGACATCTCGGCTCCGCCAAGCCTTCCCGAACACTTTACCTTGATCCCCAGGGCTCCCATCCTCATCGCCGAGCCGATCGCCTTCTTCATCGCCCGCCTGAAGGACACCCTCTGCCCGAGCTGTCCGGCGATATGTTCGGCCACGAGCTGTGCGTTGAGCTCGGGCTTCTTCACTTCCTTGATATCGATGTTGATCTCTCTGTTGGTGAGGTGTGCCAGCTCCTCACTGAGGAAATCGACTTCGGCTCCCTTTCGCCCAATGACCATACCGGGCCTGGCCGTAAAGATATGTATCTTGACTTTGTCGCC
>DAOVNN010000258.1 GCA_030630165.1 Candidatus Krumholzibacteriota bacterium | reverse complement strand
GCCTTATCTTTGCTCCAAGGCTCGCCAGCTTCTTCTCGAGCTGCTCGTAACCGCGGTCTATCTGGTAGATATTGGTAACCGAGGTCCTGCCCTCGGCGGCCAGCCCGGCAAGGACCATCGCCGTCCCACCCCTCAGGTCGGTCGCGCGCACACGTGCCCCCGCAAGTCGGCGTCCGCCTTTCACCACCGCGCAGTTCCCATAATTATCGATCTTCGCCCCGAATGAACGAAGTTCACCGACATAGCCGAACCGGTCGGTGAAACGCTGGTCGGTTATCGTCGAGACACCGGGAGCCATCATGGCCAGTGTTGCGAAAAGGGGCTGCAGGTCGGAATTTACGCCCGGGTAGGGCGCCGTAAACATATCGAATGGTTTGAGTCCGTCACTTGCTGACACGTAGACCGATCCACCCCACTCGAAGATCTTCATCCCCGCATCCTTGAGGTACTGCGTATCGACTTTCACGGTCGAAAGGTCAAAATCCTTGATGATTATCTCGCTCCCGGTGATCCCGGCGGCGATCATCCAGGTCATTGCCTCATCGCCGCCCTTCATGACCGAGTATTCCGTGCCACCGAGCTTCGCGACCCCGTTCATCTCTATCAGACGACTCGATACCTTTATCTTCGCTCCCATACTGCTGAGGAAATTTGCGAAATCCTCTATCTCGGGTCTCGTGTTGGCGTTCCGGATGACCGTCTTTCCCTTCGCCATACAGGCAGCAATCATGACGTTCTCTGTGCCCGATGTGGTAGGCAGGTAAAAATCGACCTTTGCCCCCTTGAGCGACTTCATCCGGCCTGTGATACCCTCTTCGGTCACTTTCATGTCGGCGCCGAGATCCTCGAGCCCCTTGATGTGCAGATCGAATTTCCTCGTTCCTATATCGCATCCCCCCGGGAAAGGCAGCTCTACCCGCCCGAAACGAACGAGCAGGACGCCGAGCAGAAGCAATGAATAACGGATCCTCGCAGCGAGTTCGGCCGGGACAACGGGACTCGAGATGCCCGAAGGGTCGATCGTCACATCTGATCCCTTGGTCCGGACAGACGCGCCCATCTTCCTGATGAGTTTCAGCGCAACGCTGATATCCGCCATCTTCACCGGGACATTATGAAGCTTTACTGTCCCCGAGCTCAGAAGAGAGCCGAACAGTATGGGAAGCGCAGCGTTCTTGGCACCACTGAGGGTTATCTCGCCTTCCAGACCAGCGCCTCCACGTATTTCGAACCTCGACATATTATGACCTGCTTTCGACAGTTATTGACCTTGCTGCTGTCTTCTCATAGCAAGAATCGTTCGATTCAGGCCGAAAATCGCCTCCGAGGACATGCCACAGTCCGCCGGTCGGCCACATTGTACCTGACGAGTGGAATAATATTGTAATAACCCTTGATTTTCCATATCTTTTCGGCAAACAGATTCAAACATAGAGTCGATTCGGAGTCGATATGCGGAAAAAAATATTGTACGGTCTTGTCTTCGCCGCCGGAACGGGCCTGGTGGTTCCCCTGCCCGGAACGGCGAGATTCATCTCGGCGTTCATCCTCGCCTATTACCTGCCGGGATTGGTCTTTCTGAGATTTACCGAGGATTCGCGAAACGAAGGCACAACGTTCACCGTCCTGCCTTTTCTTTTTTCACCGATAATACTGACACTGATGGTTCTTGCCGTTCATCCGCTGGCCAGGTCTCTGTCGGCCGCTCTGAATATTACTTATGTTCTTCTATATGCACTTCTTGTAATCGACCTCGTGCGGCGCAGAGAAAGCTCCGATAACGGCTGGGAACCTCCCCGCTCGTCCCTCCTGATCTCGCTCCTGTTCGCAGGAATCGTCCTCACCGCATACATGCTCAACGGATTTCTGCTTATTAGATCGGATTCCTGGGCACACGCATGTTACGTGAACGAGATCATCGATCGCGGCATTCCTCCCTACGAGGCAAGATTTCCCGATATCCGCCTCAGATACATGTGGATCTATCACCTTTTTCAGGCTTGTTTCATCAGGCTCTCCGGCGCCGGTGTTTTCACAGCGATGGGATTGTTCAATATAGTCAATGCTCTTGCATTCCCGTGGCTGATCGCAAAGATGGTCTCGTTCATCTCGACCCGACGGGAACATCTTGTATACATCCCGCTGTTATCGATTGCGGGCCTCGCAGCGGCAACCTGGATCCTGTGGCCCTTCAACATCGCCAGAGCATTATCCGGAGATGTAAAGGGAATGGAAGAAATCTGGAGGGTTTTTGACAGAATCGATCTAGACGGAACCGCCGTCCTCCATTTCCTGAAATCCCACTGGACATGGATGGTCAGTATCATAGACAAGTACATGACGGTCACTGCCTTCGGGTACACCCTGAACCTGTTTGTCTGCCTTGTCATCCTCGCTCTTGACCGGGCGGCATTCAACTCCTCTCGTTTCAAGACATCTCTGAGATTACTATTTGTCCTTGTCGGTATGATCCTGTTTCATCTCATTACCGGCATGACTTCGGTTCTGATGCTTGCCGGGGCTCTGCCGGTCTTTCTTATCCTTAGTCGCATCTCCGGGACTGGAAAAACGGCCATCAAGGATGTTTTTACCCTGTCCATAACTGCGATCCTGGCTGCAGGGCTCACGGTGCCGTACATATTTTCCATTCTCGGCGGCGCGAAAGGGAGCACCGGTACGGAAACTATGCTTCACATCGGCATCAAGAGTCTGTTAACAATCGCTGCACCGCTCGTGATCCTCTTCTTCCCTGTCCGCAGGGCCGTCAGAAAATACCTGGCCGGACCGGATGAGAGCATACTTCTGCTCTTTTCATGGATCATAACCCTGTTTGGCGTCAATCTTCTGATCAACCTGCCCGGTGTAAACGAGTCGAAGTTCATCTTTCCGCTCTTTATAATCCTCCTTCCCCTCATAGGAATCGAGATTATCGATCAAATCCGTGACTCGAAAGGCATCCGACGCGGCCTCGTAATCGCATGGATAATATTCCTGTTTGGCATACCCTCGATACTGACCATAAGAGGATTTATTGTCACAAAACCGGCGATGGGACTTGAACACAGGCGCTGGAACACGGACGAAAGCGACAGGGAGATCTTCGGCTGGATTGAAAACAACACTGATGTGAATGCCGTGGTCATCGAGCGTAATACTTATGGATTCATGCCCGTTTTTGCTCACCGCAGGAATTTCTTTCCGAGCAAAGTAGCCGTAGTAACGCTCGGGTATTCAGGTGAAAAAGTGAATCAATACAGGCGGATACAGGACAGTTTTTTCTCGGAAAATCCGTTCGAACTCTCGGACATCGATTACCTTAATAATACGGGGATTGATTTTATCGTCGTCCTCTGGCGCGAAGACGAGGAATCCGTGCCTGGCCTGACTGAAAAATTCCTGTCCTCGCCGGAATATTTCAGGGAGGAATTCAGAAACGAAAAGGCGCGGATCTTTTCGCTGGTAAATGAAAACAGGGAATAGACCCGGGAAAGGAAGCGTTCAACAATGATCAGGGAGAAGATAGCACAGGTATCGAAAATCATGCAGGAAGAGGACATCGATCTATGGCTGATATTCGTCAGGGAGACCGAGGTCAATCGCGATCCGGTACTCGATCTCGTGCTCGGCGCGAACTGTACATGGCAATCGGCCTTCATGATACCGGCGCAGGGTAAACCCAAGGCGATAGTAGGAAGCCTGGACGAAGCCCGGATCAGGGAGACGGACGGATACGATGTCATCGGATACAAGGAAGGGATCGGCAATGTGCTGCTCGAACAGCTTGATATCTTCAAACCATCGAGGATCGCCATCGATTATTCGACCGATGATGTGATGTCAGACGGTCTCAGTCATGGAATGTACCTCCTGCTGATGAAGTACCTGGAGAACACTCCGTACGGGGACCAGCTCGTGAGTGCCCAGAGCCTGATATCAAGCCTGCGTGGGAGGAAGACGCCGGAAGAGATCCGCCGTATTCAGACCAACATCGATCTCACCGAGAATATCTTCGACAAGGTAACTTCATTTCTGAAGCCCGGTCTCACGGAGAAGGAAGTCGCCGCTTTTGTGCTGTCCGAAGTCGAGAGACTCGGGGTCGGCACCTCATGGGAAGCAGAGATGTGTCCATCCGTGTTCACCGGTCCCGAATCCGCCGGAGCACACGCGGGGCCGACCGATCGGAAGATCGAGAGGGGACATGTGATGAACATAGATTTCGGCACGAGAAGTGAGGAATACTGCTCCGACCTCCAGCGCACATGGTACTTCCTGCGTGAAGCCGAGACATCGGCGCCGAAAGAGGTCATAGCTCCTTTCGAGACGATCAGGGAAGCTATTGCCCTCGCCGCCGAGAAGATCAGGCCGGGGATGGAAGGACGGGAAATAGACGCGATCGCCAGGAACCATATCACCGG
>DAOVNN010000358.1 GCA_030630165.1 Candidatus Krumholzibacteriota bacterium | reverse complement strand
TGTCACGCTCGAAAACAGAAGTTACTACAACATGACCGGTGGCCGCGAGGCCGGTGGTACGGTAACGCCTCTTGTCGTTGGTGTGACCGGTGGTCCGTACGACGGCCTGTCCTACTACACCTACGGCGGCTGCCAGATCGTCAACGACTTCGACGTCCTCGAGAGGACCGGCCCTGGCATGTACGCACTGCAGTATCCTGACTACAACAGCCTGTCGTACTACGCTGGTATCTTCACCGACCAGCTGAACAGCGCCGGCCAGCCTCTCAGGACTGTCTGGGCCGGACACAGCTTCATGCTCATCCGCGACGCTGTACAAGGTACGCTCGCGAGGAACGAGTTCCTGGCTGCTACCTACGAGTTCTTCGAGGTCGGTATCAATCTCGATATCACCGACACCGAGCTCCCGAAGGCTTACAGCCTTGCTCAGAACTTCCCCAACCCGTTCAACCCGTCCACGCGGATTTCGTTCGCGCTGCCGAGAAAGGGTCACGTGAACCTGAAGATCTACAATGTGGCTGGACAGCTGGTGAAGACCCTGCAGGATGGCGTCATGGACGCTGGTTCTCATGAACTCACCTGGGATGGATCGAACAATCTCGGGACGAGCGTTGCTTCCGGTGTTTACTTCTACAAGATCAGCGCCGGCAAAGACTATGAGAACATGAAGAAGATGGTTCTTCTCAGGTAGTACCGGGCAACCGGGAATCCTTTGAGGATTCGCTTCGGAGGCCGGGGTCAACACCCCGGCCTCCTTTTTTGTATATGATCAGCTCCTTCTCAGAACGTTTTTTGTGGACTGGGGAGTCCCGGCCGCCGTACGGGACCGCCGGGTCCGGGAAATGACTCTTCTGATGCCTTGAACCTCCCGAAATATATTGACATGCGGAATTCCAGATACATATATTACATGTAGGTTTGGAGAGATATATATCCTTGTGAAATAGTCCCAAAGAAGGGTGAAAATGAGACGTTTCAACTCCAGGAATATAATAGGATTAATCATGCTTTCGGCCATGGTCCTTCTCGTCCTGGTGCCCGCATGCAGGCAGGAGCAGGACCCGCTTGACAGGAACAGAGCGCCGGAGACGATCCTCACAGTTGCTCCTCCAGAGACGACAAACGCGGAATACAGGGTCCATCTCTACTGGTACGGTGAGGACAAGGACGGGATCGTGACCAGTTATATGTGGTACCGTTCGGATACACTGAGGACCCTCAGACCGGATCTTGAGCCGGAACTGGATCTGCTGGACTGGAATCCCGAGGCGAGGAAAGACGATTACGAGACCGGAACGTTCACCTCTGCGAACGACACGGTCATCGTATTCACCGGCTTCGATGTTACGACGGGCGCAATGCTCAACAGGCAGGCGTTCCACATCGTGGCGGTGGATGACGGGGGCAGTATGGACAAGACCCCGGCGAGGATTCAGTTCTTTGCCAAGGTGAACTGCATCCCCGAGGTCAAATTCTGGTTCGAGAGCGGGACGATCGAGAGAAAGCTGTATATCCCCGGAGATTTTGATACGATCAGTATGTTCGAGCCCTTCTGTATCGAGTTTTTCGGTTCCACCTGCAATAACCTTATAAACGGATACCAGTGGATATACGGCGGCACAGTCTATCCCGATTTCAACGGCGACGGAGTGCCCGACTGGTACATCCCTTCCTACGATCCGCCCGAAATCGTGCAGGTATGCATTGCGAATCGTGATGTCTCGAGGGTATCGGAGGGCGATTTCTACTTCAGGGTGACAGCGAGAGACGAGGCTGGAGCCAGGTCGAAGGCGGATATTGTCACCGGCGAGGGTGTGTTCCAGGTCGTCGTCAACCACGATCCGGACACGAGGATCCTCTTCGGAGAGAGTTTCTTTACCGACATGTCGGGGACACCGGTCGAGGTTCTTGTCGACTTCGACGACGCTGATCCGGATACGATGCCTTATAACTCGAGACTGAGAATGCATTATCTTGGCTGGGATGACCCGAAAGACAGCCTGGAATATACAGACCCGCCGATTCCGATGAGGTTCCAGTTCAAGTTCGAACGCTGGGGATACGGCCTGAGCGGCGGTATATCAAGTCACAAACCGGCGTGGATGCCGGAACTCAGAGCGGAGGACACGAACTGCAACTCCAGCGAAGATTCGACCACGATGATAGTCGGATCTTATGATTATTTATTCCTTGCCAAAACGTTCGACGAACAGTATCGGTACGACCATACTCCCGATACTGTGGCATTTGTGGGTAATTTCCCGCCGAGTATAGACAAGATATCGATGGCTTACGATTCGATTCCGCATACTCCTGATCTCGATCTGGTGGATGTTAAGGGTGACACTGTTTTTATCGCGATCGGACAGCCAATGACCCCTAGACCGGAAAGTGACTATGTCTCGGCTTATATGGTCGAATATGACCCGGTGAATCTGGTGTTCAACGAGTTCTTCAAGATCTACATCAACGGCAGCGGTCATGACGACTACAGGGATCCTCCGGGATCGGGAGTTATGGGATGGTGGTTCTCGGTCGAGGCGGAAGAGGACTATTACTACCGCAATGCGGAAGAATGGCTGCACGATTTCGATACGGACACTTTGCTCCAGGCAATTACTTTCAGACTCGTAGTTCCGCAAGATCCGGATTTCCACGAGTATGCTCGCCCTGATCCGGATTTTGTAAACAATCAGCCTCTCTGGATGGGTGATCAGGTCCTTACTGTCGTGGGATCGGATCTTCACTCATCGGAACTC
>DAOVNN010000230.1 GCA_030630165.1 Candidatus Krumholzibacteriota bacterium | reverse complement strand
GGCCACGGCAATACGCACCGCAGGCACCTTCCCGGTGTGCCCTACCATGTCGCCATTGGGATAATTCAAGCGGATAAACTTGTATTTCCCGCCCTTGACAGCATCCATGACGGCATCTGTAATCTCCGCCGCCTTCATCAGGCGAGGAAGCTACCGTGTACTTGTGATAGTGGACCATGTCGAACCCAAAGGAGGCTCCGAGGCAGAAGTTGTTGTTCAACATCTTGCCAGCGAACATGTCGATTCCGAAGAACCCGTCCTTGGCGTCGTCGACCATCGCCTTGTTAAAGGATCCACCGAAGTATATGACTGCTTTGCCCGAGTTCGCCTGACCGAGGACCGGTACGGTGAAGAGCAAGGCGGCCAGAGACAGTAACAGTACGCGAGAGACCAATTTCCTTGATTCCAACACAATCCTCCGATCAGAGCGATTAATACTGATAATATAAGATTTTTATAATAAAACGAGGCCCCACAGTCAAGCGGTTTTACCTCACAGACCGGCGGTGCTCCGGGATGCATTTCCTTTGATATCAAGGCCCTTATGGGTTACATTCGGAGTCCGGCGGCCCCGCCCACGGCCGGGGCAGAAGAGGAGTTCCCTTGAAGGTCCTGATGGTCCAGACATTCCATTTCCGCCGCGGCGGGGATTCGACCTATATGCTCAATCTCAGCGGGCTGCTCGAGGAGAACGGTCACGAGGTCGTTCATTTCGCGATGAAGCACCCGAAAAACCTCCCCTCGCCCTATTCAGAGTACTTTTCGAGCGAGATCGATTTCCCCACCCTTCTCGAGAGCGGTTCGCCCGCTTCGGCCTGCAAGGTCCTCACGAAGTCGATATACAACGGCGAGGCGAGGAAGAAGATAGCGAGGCTCGCCGACGAGACGAAGCCCGACATCGCCCATTTCCACAACATCCACGGCCACCTGACGACATCGATCATTGAGCCCCTCGTAAAGCGCGGGATCCCGATAGTATGGACTTGCCACGATTTCAGGCTCGTCTGTCCCAATACGTCATTTCTCAGCCACGGCGAGGTCTGCGAGAGATGCCTGCCGACGGACTACTGGCACGCCCCCATGCAAAGGTGCAAGAAGGGGAGCCTCCCGGCGAGCGCCATCGCGATGCTGACCTCGTACTGGGACAGGTGGACGGGCGTGCCGCGAAAGGTCGACAGATTCATCACGCCGAGTCGTTTTCTCAGGGGGAAGCTGATCGAAGGCAGGATAGCCAGAGACAGGGTCACCGCTATCCCGAACTTTACCGACCTGGATATTCAGAGAGACGCTCCCGAAGGAGACTATTTCATCTACACCGGCCGGCTTCTCCACGAGAAGGGGATCGATCTGCTGATCAGGGCCGCCGGCAACGTCGAGGGGGCCAGGTGCCTGCTCGTCGGCGAGGGACCGGTGGAGGAGGAGCTCAAACAGGAGGCGGAGAAGTACGGCAGCGGCCGGGTCGAGTTCACCGGCTTCCTCAGTGGCGAGGAGTTCGAGAGGACCGTCGCCGGGGCCCGGTTCATAGTCCTGCCGTCGCGCTGGTACGAGAACCTTCCCTTCTCGATCATGGAGGCGATGGCCGCTGGCAAGCCCGTCGTGGCCACCGACATCGGCGGCATCCCCGAGATGGTCGACGACGGTGAGACCGGCCTGCTTTTCCCCGTCGGGGACGAGGAGGCGCTGCGTTCATGCATCGAGAGGATGAACTCCGACGCGGAGCTGAGGCGGGAGATGGGACGCAAGGGCAGGGCGAAAGCCGAACAGCTCTACGGCAGGGAGAAGCATTACTGGGATATCATGGAGGTCTACGATGCCGTGCAGACGGCCCGGAGCGGAAAATAGCTGTCGGGGTTTACCCTCAAGCATTATATAGATATCCTGCAAGTGTCGGGGTGTGGCGCAGTCCGGTTAGCGCACCTGCTTTGGGAGCAGGAAGTCGCTGGTTCGAATCCAGTCACCCCGACCACCTACTTATCTGTCCTGACAATTCCTCGCCATAAGGCTCCATTGA
This sequence comes from Candidatus Krumholzibacteriota bacterium, assembly GCA_030630165.1. GTDB lineage: Bacteria > Krumholzibacteriota > Krumholzibacteriia > Krumholzibacteriales > Krumholzibacteriaceae > JAUWCL01. Next base: position 3,061 of record DAOVNN010000230.1, on the reverse strand, counting down.
AATATTGCGTTAACTGTGCTATACTTTCCGCGCAATTCAGGTAAGGGGGGTCGAACAATAGCTAACTAATCCCGTAATAATCTGGAGGTTTCTTTTGCACAGGCACATGCTGGTCGTGTGTATTGCGCTGGTGTGCACACAGCTTTTCTTCTGTTCCTCACCCGCATTCGGGATTGCCCGTTTCTACATCAGGGGCGAGAGCGGACGTTGGCTCTGTTGGGACTCGCCCGGACCCGGCGAGCAGTTTGATATCTACGTATATGTCAACACTGATGAAGAAGGCGTATTCTGCGCCGAATACAAGCTGTTACCTCCCGATAACTGGGTTCATATTACGACAGTGGCAAGTCCCGAGGTCGCGTCGCAGGAGGGTAATCCAGCGGGAGCCCCGGGGGTGTCAGTCTGCTTTTCGGAATGTCAAACCGCCGCTTTCTGGATGTACAAGCTTACATACACACATCTCGACGGGTACTGCTCGATCCCCCAGACGGTGGTCCACGATGATACCGGAGTACATCAGGTCCGGATCTGCCTGGAACCTGACTATCCGGCTTCCGAAGCCTATGACGACTATAATCCGGGACCGAACTGTACCTGCCCGGCTACTGATGAATCCAGCTGGGGAGCGATCAAGGAGATGTACAGATAAGAGGATGCACCTTGATGTTGAGATTTCCTTATCTCAATAAGATCATCTTCTTCGAAATGACTTTCTTGCCCGAACTCAGCCGGTAGAAATAGACGCCGCTAGTGGCGGGTGTTCCGTTTTCACCTTTTCCGTTCCATACGGTAGCGTATGGACCCGCTGGCCTCGATTCGTCGACCAGCACGGCCACCAGTCTCCCCGCCGCATCGTAGATACTCAGGTTCACAAATCCGTCGGTTTTCAGCCTGAAAGCGATCGTTGTGTTCGGATTGAACGGATTGGGATAGTTCTGATTGAGGGCTAGCGGCAAAGACGGCACGGCGACCCGGTCTGTCTCGAACAGGACCCTTGGCGCCGGGTCTTCAAGAACAAATATGCGATACTTATATGCGGTCCCCGGGGAGATGTCCCTGTCGCGGTATGTGAATGAGGTGCCGCCGCCATCCAGCTCCGGGTCGTTTATGGCCAGGAATTCCCAGTCGGGAGCTGCGGCTCGATAGATGTCGAAGTCTGAGATATCTGCGGCATCGGAAACGGTCCATCTTATCTCTATGGACGAATCATCATACTCGGCGTCAAAGCTCTGAAGCAGGGTTGCGACAAAATCGCATCCCAAGCCCAGGGCACCGATCAGGCCGGCGCCCGGCCCGCACGGATTGTTCTCAGGCAGACACGGTGACAGAGCATGAAGGGTGAACTCCAGGTTTTCGGGGTCACAGAATAGGGGAGCAATTGAGAAGTTGCCGTTTATCCCTGACTGGTCGGGCATACCGTAATAATCGTCACCGTGTCCGTAGACGTTGCAATTCATGATCGTCGGCACGGAGAGCTCGTTCGCGCAATAAATCCCGCCACCGTATGGTGGTAGGGCGAGCCCATTATAAGCGATAATACAGTTCTCGATTCTAGGCGAACTCTGGTAGCAGTAGACTCCACCTCCATATTCGGCTTTGTTGTATGCGATTGTATTCCTGATTATGAGGGGGGACGAATATTCGCAACAGATCCCACCACCACCCGGATAAGCCTCATTGTATGCAATAACATTATCAGAAATGATCGGGGAAGAGTGATAACACCTGATACCGCCGCCAGGTGGATGTGGCTCTAGTATATTTAAATACACAAAGTTGCTGATAAATACTGTATTAGAGTCAACGAAATTGAATTGGACACCTGGTCCGCCCCCAAAGGTGGAAGTGATGGAGTTTCCAGTGATCATGTGTGTTCCGGCATTGAGCACAAGACCAGCCTCCATATTATGTTCAATGTAATTGTTGCTGATAACGGTATTACAGGAATCACACACTATCGCATCTTCCTGGTATGCGCTGCTTATGATATTGTCACATATCTCGTATGAACCCCTTATGCATCGAAGACCCTTACCGTGATTCAAGATATTCCCCTTAATGATGTTATGGGAATCCTTGCAATACAGCCGGGCGCAGTAACGGTCGCCCCTTATGTAGTTGTTTATTATTGACGAAGAATCGGATTCACAGTATATCCCGGGACTAAAACTAGACTCACCTTCTCGGATCTCGTTGTTCATGATCAACGCCCGGCTGTTCCTGCAGTATATAATAGTCCCCGGGCTGCCTCTCTCAAACCTGTTGTTTTCAATTATTGCTCGACTATTTTCACAGGAGACTATTAGCGTAGATATGGCAGGCTGTTCAGCGTAATTATTTCTAATAGTCGGTGACGAACCTTCTATCAAAATCGGTGGGTTAAGAAAAACAAAATGGAAGCCCTCCAATACGGCTGTGGAATCTTCTCCGCTGTGGAAATAAAACCCGACATGGTCCATGCCATGAAAATTACCTTCTGCACAACCGATTATAGCTTCTTCAGATCTTACGACGATTGATTTGCCGTTGAAATCGAGGTCCCAGTTTCCATCCTCCACGTAAAATCCTGGTGCGACAAATACGGTATCTCCCGCTGCGGCTGAATCGATACCGGCCTGGATGTTGATCACCTGGCCGGAGCTGTCGGGCTCAACATGCCAGGTCCTGGCTTCAGCGGTAATTGATAGAATGCTCGAAAGAATCAGTGCTGTCAGCAGAGTGTATTTCATGTCCCTCCTAATTTACGTGCGGGGGATACCTCCTGATGATTCGTTGTTACCTCAGAAGGACCATCTTTTTTGATATGGTATCCTTGCCCGAACTCAACCTGTAGAAGTACGTCCCCGAACTTACGGCGCTGCCGTTACTGTTGGTCCCGTTCCAGTCAACGGAATGGCTGCCGGTTTCCTGAACGTCATCGACCAGGCGTATGACCAGTCTTCCCGATACGTCATAGACATCCAGGGTGACCTTGTCATTTGAAGGCACCTGGTATGTGATTTTCGTCGAGGGATTGAACGGATTGGGGTAGTTCTGGTTGAGGGCCAGAGGCATAGCCGGT
>DAOVNN010000242.1 GCA_030630165.1 Candidatus Krumholzibacteriota bacterium | reverse complement strand
GAGGGGAAGCCTCAGGAAGTATGTCGTGCCCTCCAATGCGCTCAGCCTCGGCGTGAAGGCGCTGCCCGTCGAGGGCAGGCCTGCCGCATTCGCGGGTCATGTCGGCGAATACCGAATCGCGACAGCAGCAGAGCCGGTAGAAGTAAATATCGGCGATCCGATAACGCTGAACGTGATCCTGGAAGGCCCGGACTACCTGGGCCTTGTCGACCTGCCGTCGCTCGCCGGACAGGAGGAACTCTCCGGGAACTTCAAGATCCCCGACGAGAGGGCTCCTGGAAAGATAGAGGGCAGGCGAAAGATATTCACGCAGACGATCCGCGCGAAGGACGACCAGGTAGAGAGGATCCCTCCTGTCAGCCTCGTCTATTTTGATACCGCGAAGGAACAGTACGTGACCGCCGTCTCCGATCCGATCCCCGTCACCGTAAGGAAGACAAGGATCGTGACGGCCGGCGACGCAGAGGGGATAGACAGCGGGGATAGAGGATCGCCGCTCGAGAAGTGGAAGGCCGGCATCGCTTACAACTATGAAGGTCCCGAGGTGATCGAGGCGCAGGATTTCGGCCTCGACTCGGTCCTTTCCGAGGCGAAGGTAAAGCTCATGCTCTTTCTGCCGCCCCTGGCATGGCTGCTTGTTCTCGGTGCGGTAATAGTCTCGAGAAAGAGATCAGCCGATCCCGACGCCGCGAAGTCACGGAGCGCCCTGCGACGCCTGCGGGGCAGGCTGGCCGGACTTTCACCAGGTGACAGCGACGAGATCTTCTGCAGCGGCGTGATGGATTCGTTCAAGATGTATCTCGGCGACAAACTGCGGATCCCCGGCAGGTCGCTGACCACAAATGAAATAGAAAGGTTCCTTTCGGAGCGGAAGATAGACAGGGAACTCGTTGACGAAGTAAGGGATCTGCTCTCGAGTTGTGAGTACGGCGCCTACGCGGGCGGGTCCGCTGTCGATGGCAGGGGAAAACTCATAGAAGGGGCCGGAGATACGGCCCGAAAACTGGACAGGAAACTTTGACCGGTAGAATCGGCATAACAATAACGCTGCTCGCAGCGATGATGATGCTCGCTTCAGGAGCGGCGGCGCAGGAGATAGCGTCCGCCTCGGTGACCGAGGAGCATCTCGCCTCAGCCGAAGAGGCCTTCGGCAGGGCGATAGAACTCGATATGACAGATCCGGAGGCTGCAGCTGATTATTACCGGAAAGCGATCCTGCACTACGAACGACTCGTCGCGTCAGGTGTCCGCAACGGAAAGCTGTACTACAATATCGGAAACGCCTGGTTCAGGCTCGACGACATGGGCAGGGCGATACTCAACTACAGGCGCTCTACCCCCTACAATCCAGCGGATCCAAACCTCAAGCAGAATCTGCAGTTCGCAAGGAGCAGGCGGGTCAACCGGATCGAGGCTCAGCAGCGCGACCGTGTCTTCAAGACACTTTTCTTTATCCACTATGACGTCCCGACGAGGGTGAGATTCGGGATATTCCTCGGAGCTTTCGTTCTGCTGTGGGGAGCGGCGATCGTCGCAGTCTTCTACAGGCGCGGCTGGGTCAGGACACTGATCATATCGCTCGCCGTTGTCTGCGTTATCTTCATGATATCGCTCATATCGGAGAAGGTCTCGATGACGAGAGATCCAGCCGGGGTAGTGATCGCGCCGGAAGTCACGGCCAGAAAGGGCGACGGCGAGACCTACCAGCCTTCGTTCACGGCGCCCCTGTATTCGGGGACAGAGTTCGATCTGCTGGAACAGAGGCCCGACTGGTGGTACATTGAGCTGGAAGACGGGGCGAGGTGCTGGATCCCCTCCTGGGGCGGCGAGCTCGTCCTTCAGGAATAGATCTGATAATCCGTTTCATTGAAAGGAGTCGTATGCTGACGACCAGGAACCGCGCCGCGGCCTTGATCGTCTTTGTCATGGCTCTCTCCATCTTCGCATCCGGCGCTATCGCCGGGAAGAAGGGTGAGCTCGACAAGGGACTGATCGAGCAGCTTCAGAAATCGTTCGATCCGGACGGCAGGGACCGCGCCATGATCAACGCTGTCTCTAACAACGATCTGAAGGATCTCTCCCTTGACAGGGAGAGCATCAACAGCCACGACAACATCTATACATTCAAGGTGGACGCGAAAGGTATCACGAACCAGAAGAGTACGGGCCGGTGCTGGCTCTTTGCCGGGCTCAATGTCATGCGCCCCGCGGTGATGAAGAAGTACAACATCACCGAGTTCGAATTCTCCGAGAATCATCTCTTTTTCTGGGACAAGCTCGAGAAGGCGAACATGTTCCTCGAGACGATAATAGAGACATCGGACAGGGACATCGACGACCGCGAGCTCCAGGCGATCCTCAAGGATCCCGTCCCCGACGGCGGCTGGTGGAACTATGTCGTATCGCTGATAGACAAGTACGGCGCCGTTCCCAAGTCCGTCAGCACGGAGACGAAACACAGCAGCGGTACCCGCAGGCTCAACGGCATCCTCGGCGGAATGATGCGTCACGACGCGGCGAAGCTCCGTGAGATGGCTGCCGGCGACGCCCCGGTGGACGAATTGCGCGCGGCGAAGAAGGACATGCTCGCCGATGTCTACCGGATCCTCGCCATGCACTTCGGTGTTCCGCCAGAGAAGTTCGTCTGGAGAGTGGAGAACAAGGACGATGAGATCATAGACGAGGAGTTCACGCCGAATTCGTTCTACAAGGATGCGGTAGGCGTGGACCTTCGCGAATACGTCACCGTGATGGACCATCCCGCATACGAGTACGGGAAATTCTATCGGCTCAACTTCTGTCGCAACTTCTTCGACGAAGAGGACATGGGATTTATCAACCTCGGCGTTGACGGGATGAAAGAGCTCGCCGAGCGCGCCGTCCTCGATGGAGACCCGGTATGGTTCGCTGCCGATATCGGCAAGGAGAACTATGGCGAGGAGGGTATTCTCAAGGTCGGGATCTATGACTACGATGCCCTTTTCGGTCTCGATCGTGAGCTGACGAAGAAGCAGATGGTCACATACAGGCACTCCACGCCGAATCACGCCATGGTATTCGTCGGAATCGACCGCAAGGACGACAAGCCGGTCAAGTGGCTCGTCGAGAACTCGTGGGGCACCAAGAACGGCGACAAGGGTTACTGGGCTATGTATGACGACTGGTTCACCAGGTACGTATACACCGTCATCGTGCACAAGCGCCACGTGCCGAAGAAGACCCTGAAGCTCCTCGACACAGAGCCCGAAAGGCTCCCCGCCTGGGATCCGATGCGTTCGGCATTTGATGAGTGATACTCGATAAGTGGAATGAATAATCACCTTCCCGGGGCTCTCCGAGGAGTCTCGGGAAGGTTTGATCAGAAAGAAATCATCTCATAAGGGCCTAGTTCCACGCTGCCGTCATTAATATCGACATATGCGTTGCGACCCATAGTCCCGTCCCAGGAATTGATTGCCCAGACGTAACCCTGTTTTTCCCTCGTACTGCGCCATTCCACCCTTGAGGTCCATGGTCTGATGCCCTTGTCTAGGCCGGCCTTTTTTGCCAGTTCGATCGCCTGCTGCCTGTCGACGGCAAATTCACATGCACCCGGGTCGGCAACGCAATCCGGAACACCGCTGATTATATCCCCTCGTAAATTCTTTCCTTCAGCATCTACCCTCATGGAGACCAGATTTTCTATATATGGCTTTCCGAAAACACGGAAATGCCACACCAGATAATATTCTTCGCCTTCACTGGCTGTTCTGATTCTTGATTGATCGGGAAGATATGTGAAATTGAGTTCGAAGAACTCTTCGCCGACTTTAGCGATTATTGCCTGCTCGGCATTTGATATAACAGATGGAGGTGCCGGGAGCTGTTTCGGATACCTGGAATCGTATTCAGTACAGGAAGGTATCAGGAACAATACAATCCCGACAGCCATCGGCAACGATCTGCTGAGTCTCACTTTTCCTCCGATTCTCCTCATGCTGTCAAGAACCCACTGACAATATAATAGTACTAAATAAAATTACCGGGATAAATTCTTTCCCATGGTGTAGTTTGAATGGAATGATCGCGTGATCGTCATCATTTCAATATCAAAGCAGTACCGTCAGGAGGTCGAATGATGATAAAGATCGTGATAAATTGGATAACAGCCGTTGTATTACTGGCAGCGCTGCCCGCTATAGGGGCGGAGGGGGAGAACATGATTCAGCTCGACAAACTTTCCATAAGCATAATCTACGATAATACCGAGCCCGAAGAGGGATTCGAGGCACAGTGGGGTTTCTCGTGTGTAGTTGTGGGGTGTGGAAAGACGATCCTCTTTGATACCGGCGGCAAGGGCGATGTATTCCTGAAAAACCTCGCGGCGGCAGGTGTCTCTCCATCCGAGATCGACATCGTTGTAATATCGCACAAGCACTGGGACCATATCGGTGGGCTCAGCGCGTTCCTCGCGGAAAACCCCGAAGTTACGGTGTATGTTCCCGCGTCATTCGAAAAGGATCTGAAGACAGGCATCGCGGAAGAATGCGCGAAGCTCGTCGAGGTCAGCGATCCGGTCGAGATAATCCCCGGCGTTTTCTCCACAGGTGACATGACCGGACCCGTGAGGGAGCAGTCTCTGGCAATCGTTACAGACAACGGATCAGTGGTCATAACAGGGTGTGCACATCCCTGCATCGCCCTCATCGTCGCTAACGCCTCGGAAGTCTCAGGGCATGAGATCCTATGCGTGATGGGCGGATTTCATCTCGGGGG
>DAOVNN010000318.1 GCA_030630165.1 Candidatus Krumholzibacteriota bacterium | reverse complement strand
GGGGGTATCAGATGGCAGGGAAGACTATTATCGAGAAGATCCTTTCCGCGCACGCGGGAAGGAATGTTTCGGCAGGCGACGTCGTCTGGATAGGGATCGACGTACGCACGGCGAGGGATTTCGGCGGCGCGAGCGTCGTGAAGAATCTCAAGGAAAACTACGAGAGCCCGTGGGTCGACGATCCCGGGAAGACCTGTTTCACATTCGACTGTAACGTTCCGGCCAACACGACCGGATACGCCGAGAACCAGCAGATATGCAGGGACTTCGCGCGCGAGACGGGCGTAAGGGTCTACGATGTGAGGGCCGGCATCGGTTCGCATGTCGCAATGGAGCGCGGACTCGGCAGGCCCGGCGAGATATTCGTAGGGACCGACAGCCATCTCAATATCATGGGAGCTGTCGGCTGCTTCGGACAGGGAATGGGCGACCGCGACATCGCCTACATATGGGCGACGGGACGGAACTGGTTTTCTGTGCCGTCGTCGATGAAGGTCATCCTGGATGGTTCGGTCGAATACCCTGTCACGGCAAAGGATATAGCCCTGGCCGTGATCAGGCAGCTCGGCTCGGCCGGCGCTCTCGGCAAGGTCATCGAGTTCTCCGGTCCTGGGACCGATTCACTCAGTCTCTCCGGCAGAATAACAATCGCGAGCATGGCCACAGAGATGGGAGCAATTGCCGCATTCCTGCCTGTTAACGATGCGGTGGCATCCTATACCGAGAGACGCTCCGGCGGAGGAAAGGTCGAGCCGGTCGAGGCTGACGCCGATGCCGTCTACGACGACACGATCACTGTCGACATAGCCGGTCTGGAACCCCTCGCGGCCTGTCCCTTCAGTCCGTCGAACGTGAAGAAGATAAGCGAGGTCGCCGGAACGAGGATCGATACCGCGATAATCGCCTCATGCACGAACGGCAGGTTCGAGGACATGGTCCATGCCGCCTCGATACTGAAAGGGAAAAGGATAAAGGACGGCACGAGTCTCAAGGTCGTCCCCGCCACGGAGGAGGTCTACGAGAGGATGCTCGAGGAGGGTATTCTGAAGATCTTCATCGAGGCGGGTGGGCTGGTGACCAACCCGGGATGCGGCGGATGCGCGTCCGGCCAGCTCGGAATGGTCGGCAAGGGAGAGATCCAGCTCAGCACCTCGAACAGGAACTTTGCCGGCAAGCAGGGGAAGGGCGAGACCTACCTCGTCAGCCCCGCTGTCGCCGCAGCCTCTATCATAGCCGGCGAGATAGTGTCTCCGGTCGGGATGGATATCGAGCTGATCGATTTTGTTCCGGACGAGAACTTTACCGGAGAGCCGGCACTTGAGGCGATCTCATGGATAGATGAAAAAGCCGGGAAGAGCGGCAAACCTGTGCCGAAGTCGCATGCCGGAGAGGTTGTCGACTGCCCGAAGATCCTGACGGGCAGGGCGCGAATAATCACCGAACCCGGTGGACGCCTGATGGATGACATCGACACCGACATGATATTCCACAACAAGTACCTCGCGATCACCGAGATAGCGAAGATGGGAAAGCACACATTCGAGACCCTCGACGGGTACGAGGAGTTCGCTGCGAGTGTCGAAGAAGGCGATATCATCATTGCCGGCGGCAACTTCGGCTGCGGATCTTCGCGTCAGGCCGCTGTTGACTGCTTCATCCCGCTCGGTGTGAAGCTCGTCATCACCGCTTCGACAGGCGCGATATACAAGCGTAACATCATCAACTCGGGATTCCCGTTCCTCGAGGTCGCCGCCCTTCAAGAGGCGGGGATAGAGGAGGGCATGGAGATCGAGATAGATTTCGAGAAGGGCACTATTACCCTGCCGGGCGGAGATATAATTGAAGCTGACAGGCCGACATCGGTGCAGATCGACATCTGCCGGGCAGGCGGGCTCTTCGCATATACGGGAGAGGAGGACTGACATGTCTGCTACCATGATCGAGAAGATTCTCGCGAGGTCATCGGGGAACATCGACGTAAAGGTCGGCGATATAGTGTTCGCAAAACCCCACAGGATACTCTCCCATGACAACTCGGCGGCGATCCTGAAGATCTTCGAGGGACTCGGTGGGAAGAAGGTGTGGGACCCTGATCGCATATTCATCGCGCTCGACCATGCCGTGCCGCCGCCCGATTACAAGAAGGCGAACAACCACAAGATGATCCGTGAGTTCGTCGCGAAGAACGGTATCAAGAACTTCTTCGACTGCGGCTGCGGCATCTGTCACCAGGTTCTTCCAGAGGAAGGGCTTGTGGAGCCCGGAACGGTCATCTTCGGATCGGACTCACACACGACTACGCATGGCGCGCTCGGCGCGGCCGGCATCCCGATCGGCAGGACCGAGACGGCAAGCGTCTGGGCCCTGGGCGAGACATGGCTGAAGGTGCCGCCTACGATAAAGTTCGTACTGAATGGAGAACTCCGCGAGGGAGTCGTAGCGAAAGACATAGTACTGTACCTCATCGGGCAGATCACGGCTGACGGCGCGACATACAAGGCCGTCGAGTTTCACGGCCCCGTCGTCGAGAAGATGGGCATCGGCGGCAGGCTGACTCTCTGCAACATGGCGGCCGAGATGGGAGCCAAGGCGGGGATGGTGCCGTTCGACGATGTCACGGCTGAATTTCTGAAGGGACGGCTGACCGGTGAGTTCGAAACGGGCAACCCCGACGAGGATGCCGATTACGAGTCGATCCTCGAGATAGACTGCTCGATGATAGGTCCCCAGGTGGCAAGGCCCCACAAGGTCGACAACGTCGTAGCGGCGGCCGACCTCGAGGAGACACGAATCGATGTAGCGCTTCTGGGCACCTGCACCAACGGGCGTCTCGAGGACCTGCACCAGGCAGCGGAGATCCTGAAGGGAAAGAAGGTCGCGCATGGAGTGAGGCTCCTTGTCTATCCCGCATCGCGAAATATCCTCGACGAAGCGAACCGCGACGGGACCTCATCGATCCTGCTGGGAGCGGGAGCGCAGATAGCGGTGCCGGCCTGCGGCCCGTGTCTGGGCGCCTACGGCGGAGTACTTGCCCCCGGTGAGAACTGCGTCTCTACGGCCAACAGGAATTTCAAGGGGCGGATGGGATGCAAGGAAGACACAGGAGTTTATCTGGCCAGCCCGGCGACGGTTGCCGCCTCGGCAATCGAGGGCAGGATAGTTTCCCCGTACGTCTGACGGGAGGGAGGATACCGAGATGGAGATAAAAGGAAGAGTCTGGGTCCTCGATGACGACGACATAAACACCGACGTCATCTATCCCGGCAAGTATACCTACGAGCTCTTCTCCAACGAGGAGATGGCAAGTCACGCCATGGAGGATTTTGACCCCGAATTTGCCTCTAAAGTACGTGAAGGAGACGTTATAATCGCAGGTAAAAACTTTGGTTGCGGTTCTTCACGAGAACAGGCAGTGACCTGTCT
>DAOVNN010000248.1 GCA_030630165.1 Candidatus Krumholzibacteriota bacterium | reverse complement strand
TCGTTCCTCATGTCTTCGACCGACACCTCTGAAAACATGGAGCTCCGCCTCTCCTCGTCCCTTCCTATATTTTCATAGCCGTAGAGTCTCGCGATCTCCTCGATAAGATCGACTTCGACGGCGATATCGCGCCTGAATGTCGGGACCGTGACACTTACGTCCTTCCCGTCTTCTACTGCTTTCAACTCCAGCCTTGATAGCAGTTCGACCAGATCGTCGGCAGCGAGTCTCGTGCCCATCAGCCTGTTGGCCTGCTTTGTCCTCAAAGTGATGGTGCGCGGCTCGATCAGCTTACTTTCTGCGAGGTAATCGGCATGCATCTTCTCCGGCCTGCCGGCTCCGATCTCGGCTATGAGCATGCATGCTCGCTCAAGCGCCTTCACTGTGATCCCAGGATCGCATTCCCTTTCAAAGCGGTACGATGCCTCCGTATCAAGCTTCAGTTCCCTGCTCGATCGGCGGACTGCTCTCGGATCGAACCATGCGCTCTCGATCAGCACCCTCTTTGTTTTGTCGGTGATCTCGGAATCCCTTCCGCCCATCACTCCGGCAACCCCTACGGGAGTATCGCCGTCAGTGATCAACAGAACATCTCCGCCGATTTCTCTCTCGATGTCATCGAGGGTGTACATCGATTCCCCCTGCTTTCCCCTGCGAACCAATATTCCATCCCTGCCGAGCATGTCCCTGTCAAAAGCGTGAAGGGGCTGACCCATCTCGAGGAGCACGAAGTTAGTGACATCAACGATATTGTGGATCGGTTTGACTCCCGCCGATATGAGCAGGTCCTGCATCCAGCGGGGCGAGGGTTCTATCTTGATCTCATCCACGAACGCGGCGCTGTACCTGGGACAGTCTCCATCGTCCCTGGTCTCTATTTGAAATTTGTATCCCGGTTCCAGTTCGAAGAACTCAGGTTCGCGCAGATCACGCATGTAAAGAGCCGCTATCTCGCGTGCTATCCCGAAATGAGAGAGCTGGTCCGGCCTGTTTGGAGTAACCTCGATATCCAGTATCACGTCGCTCGAACCAAGCCTTCCGTCGAGATTCGTGCCCGGCTCGAGATCCATGTCCAGCTCGATTATCCCGCTGGCATCTTCTCCGATGCCGAGCTCGGTCTCGGAACAGATCATTCCTTCCGATAACTCGCCTCTGAGCTTCGTCTTCTTAATCTTGAATCCGCCCTTCAGCACCGCTCCCTGAACGGCGACGGCTACGCTCAGACCGGCCCTGACATTCGAAGCCCCGCAGACGATATTGAGCGGCGTTCCTGAGCCCGTATCTACCGAACATACGCTCAAGTTGTCAGCGTTCGGATGCCTGCCGCACTCGAGTACGCGGCCGAAGACTACCCCTGTGTACTCCCCACCCGTGATCTCTACCGATTCGACGTTCAGACCGAACATTGTCAGATCGTGGGACAGGGTCGCCGGATCCTCCTCGATGTCTACGTACCGCTTCAACCAGTTAAGACTTACCTTCACTCCTGCACCCCCACCCATGTCTCGTTCCAGAACTGTTTGAGGAATCTCATGTCGTTTGCAAGAAAGCGCCTGATGTCGTCGATGCCGTACTTGAGCATAGCCATTCTCTCTATCCCCATCCCGAACGCAAACCCGGTCACTGAATCGGGATCGTACCCGGCGAATTCAAAAACATTGGGGTGGACCATACCCGCGCCCATGATCTCGATCCAGCCGGTCTTCTGGCAGATCGAGCAGCCCTCGCCTCTGCAGCCGAAGCACGTCATATCGGCCTCAGCGCTCGGTTCGGTAAACGGAAAGAAGTGCGGCCTGAATCTTACCTTCGCATCCGCTCCGAAAAACTGGTGGACGAAGAAGGTGATATCGTTCCGCAGATCGGCCAGGGAAACATCCTTATCGACGTAAAGACCCTCTATCTGGAAGAACTCCGCTGCGTGAGACGGGTCGGGCGTTTCGTTTCTGTACACCCTTCCCGGTGATATGATACGAAGAGGCGGTTCATTCTTCTCCATGTACCTCACCTGGACCGGAGAGGTCTGGGTCCTGAGCAGAATGTCACTGTTTACGTAGAATGTATCCTGGAGATCGCGCGAAGGATGGTCAGCGGGAAAGTTCAGGGCTTCGAAATTGTAGTAGTCCAGCTCCACGTCCGGACCCTCGGCTATCGAATAGCCCATTCTATAGAATATCTGCTTTATATCCTTGATAACCCTGTGAAGTATGTGAAGGCCGCCCTCCCAGTTTCTCCTGCCTGGCAGGGTGGGATCGCCGGGATACGGCTCCTTGTCGCTGCATGATCCGAACAACTCGGCGCATCTGTTCTCGAAGAGCACACCAAGTCTCTCTTTCCACTCATTGATAATGCCCCCGATGATCGGCCTCTGGTCGGCGGGCAGTTTCCCGATAGATCTCAACGCGGATGTGAGCTTCCCCTTGCGCCCGAGCCATACGATCCTCGTCTGCTCGAGCGCTTTGAGGTCAGGAGACTCCGCTATCTCACGCGAGGCCTCCTCCCCAAGCCGGTCTATTGAATCTCTGTCGGGTATCTCTTCATTCATTAAAGAGCTTCCTTGGCGATCTCGGCCAGTTTCGCGAATCCATCCGCGTCGTTGACCGCTATCTCCGAGAGGAGCTTCCTGTTGATCTCTATATCGGACTTCTTCAGTCCGTTGATGAATCGGCTGTAGCTCAGTCCGTTCATCCTGGCCGCGGCATTGATACGCGCTATCCACAGCTTCCTGAAATCTCTCTTCCGGGCACGGCGATCGCGATACGCGTACGACAGGGCCCTGTCGACCGCTTCGCGTGCAGTCCTGTAAAGGTTACCGCGCCCGCCTACAAAGCCCTTGGCCTGTTTGAGTACCTTTTTCTTCCTCTTGTGTGAAGCCACACTATGCTTTGTCCTCGGCATTGTATTATGCCTCCCTCTCTATTTCCGTATTGGATGTGCGAGGGCAGAAGCTTATTTGCCCAGCATACGTCTGATTCTGGTGGAATCCGCCTTGGTGGCGATAGTCGACTTGCGCAGATTTCTCTTCCGTTTCGTCGACTTCTTGGTAAGAATATGGCTGGTAAAAGCCTTCATTCTCCTGATCTTGCCGGTGCCGGTCAGGCGAAATCTCTTAGCCGCCCCTCTATTTGTTTTTATCTTTGGCATCCCTTTCTCCACCCCCTTTTTTCGCTTTTCTGTCCGACCTGGGCCCCATGATCATGGAGATCATTCTGCCCTGTCTGCTGGGTTCTTTCTCGATATGTGCTATATCGGTGAACTTCTCTTCGATAATCTTCAGCATCTTGTAACCGCGCTCGAGATGTTCCATCTCTCTGCCGCGGAATATCACCGTGAACTTGACCTTGTCCCTCTGGTCGAGGAATTTCTCGGCGTTCTTCATTTTGAACTGGAGGTCGTGCTCCTCGATCTTGGGCCGGAGCTTGATCTCCTTGAGATGTGTGACATGCTGCTTCTTTTTCGTATCACGGGCTTTCTTGCTCTGCTCGTACTTGAATTTCCCGTAATCCATGATCTTGCAGACCGGTGGTCTCACATTGGCAGAGATCTCAACGAGATCCAGCCCCTTTTCATCTGCTATGGCCCTGGCCTTGTCGGTGGCCATGACGCCGAGCTGCTCACCGTCCTCATCGATCACCCTTATCTCGGGTATCCGGATCATATGATTGACCCTGGTCCGCGGCTCACGCCTGTCGTCTCTCCTGAAATGGCCTCTGATACGTCACCTCCCGTGCTGGGAATACAAAAAGGGCGAGTAGTAGTTTCACCCGCCCGGCGTTATCGGCATCAGATGAAACCCTACAGGTACATTTATATGACCGTAAGGTGAGGGGCTCTCGCTCCCTGCTTTCGATCTATTACTGATCTCCAGTAATATTAATCTTTTGCGTCTATCTCGTCAACCAGTTCTTTGATAAATACATCGAGCTTCCTGGCCCCGAGGCGTCCCTTCTTCTTCGACCTGATATCAAGGGTCTCCTCGTCCATCTCCTTCTTGCCCGCGACGGCCATGTAGGAGATCTTCTTGACCTCGGCATCCCTGATGCGGTAGCCGAGCTTCTCGTCACGCAGGTCGACTTCCGCCCTGATCCCCGCCGCTTTGAGCTTCTCCATGCATTCGACGGCATAGTCGTTCTGATCGGACGAGACAGGTATGACGACGGCCTGGACCGGAGCGAGCCAGAGCGGAAATGCCCCCGCATAATGCTCGGTCAGGGTGCCGATGAACCTCTCGACAGAGCCCAGAAGGGCCCTGTGTATCATGTATACGTATTCCTTCTTCCCCTCGCTGGTCACGTACTGGACGTCAAACCTGCGGGGGAGGTTGAAATCGAACTGGATAGTGGTCGCCTGCCAGCCTCTTCCTATCGCGTCGATCAGCTTCAGGTCGATCTTGGGGCCATAGAAGACGGCCTCGCCGGGCATCCTCTCGAAGGGGATGTCCCTCTTCTCTATCGCCTTGAGCAGGGCGGCCTCGGCCATCTGCCATTCCTCCTCCGAGCCGGCATACTTCTCCATGTTTTCAGGGTCGTGAGCGCTGAGTTCGACCGTGTAGTCATGGAACCCGAAGGTGGACAATATCTCGTGGGCGAGATCGAAGCACTTGTCGACTTCTTCGTCGAGCTGCTCGGGAGTGCAGAATATGTGCGC
>DAOVNN010000313.1 GCA_030630165.1 Candidatus Krumholzibacteriota bacterium | reverse complement strand
TGCCATCTGCCCCATATTAAGTTCCGGAACGACGATCGCCTTGACCTTCTTCGCCATCTCGAGCACAGCCTTCTCGGGGAAGGGCCAGAGAACGGTCGGCTCGAGGAGCCCCGCCTTTATACCTTCCTCCCGGCACATGCGGACTGCCGCCTGGCCCGTCCTGGCGACCGAGCCATACGCGAATATGCCGATCTCGGCGTCTTCGAGCATCAGCTCGTTGTTCTTTATGATGTCATCCACATGTATTGTTATCTTTCGTGACAGCCTTTCGATCAGGCACTGGATCTCCTGCGAATCGTTTGTAGGGAAACCCGTCTCGTTATGGCAGAGGCCCGTCACGTGGTACCTGTAGCCCGTTCCGAACGGCGCGAGGACCGGTATGCAGCTGTCGGTAATCCTGTAGGGAAGGTAGTTCTCCTGATCCCCGTCCGGCTTCACCCTGTCGACTATCTCGATCTCGGAAGCGTCCGGAACGATCACCTTCTCTGTCGTGTGACCGGTGATCTCGTCGATCAGAAGAATGACCGGTGTCATGTATGTTTCTGCAAGGTTGAAGGCACGGATCGTCTGCTCGTATGTCTCCTGAGCCGACTTGGCCGTCAGGGCAATCACCTCGCGGTCGCCGTGAGCGCCCCACCTCGCCTGCTGGACATCCATCTGTGCCGGGAGAGTCGGCATGCCTGTGCTCGGCCCGCCCCGCATGACGTTGATGATGACGCACGGCACCTCGGCCATGCTGGCGTAACCGATATTTTCCTGCTTGAGGCTGAATCCTGGGCCGGAAGTAGCAGTCATCGATTTCTGACCGGTCAGGGCGGCCCCGATAATGGCGCCCATGGCTGCGATCTCATCCTCCATCTGGATGAACTTTCCGCCGAGACGCGGAAGCATCACAGAGAGATTTTCTGCTATCTCCGACGAGGGCGTGATCGGATAACCGGCGAAGAAACGGCAGCCGGCGGCTATCGCTCCTTCGGCGCAGGCCTGGTTACCCTGCATCATCCTGACCTTGCCGGAACGGTCATTGCTCAAGACGTTTCTCCCCCTGGCATATGCGGAGCCTCGGCCGCTCCGCTCGGTTCGCCGGTACAAAAAAAACGAGGCCCCCCGCAAAGGAGTCCTCATTCCACCGTTATAGCGAAATCCGGGCAGCGCAGCTCACACAGCATGCACTTTATGCAGTCATCCGGCCTGGCCACACTGCACTTCCCGCCGACCATCTCAAGGCAGTCCTTGGGACAGAAAGCGACGCAGATCTCGCAGCCTTTACACCATTTGGTGTTCACCGTGATGACCGCCGGCTTCTTTGAAGCCGACTGTTCCCCGGCCATCTGCAACCTCTCAGGTACCGGCTATCACCTTGCAACAAAATAATTTACATTATCGCCGCGGCCATGTTTCCGCAAAGCGGTAAGAATATAAGAGATAGGGAAAATAGTATCAAGCCCTTTTTCGGCTATAACCGCTTTTTTTAAGAATAATTTACGGGGCCGGCCCATCCGGACCGGCCCCAGAGTCTCATCAGCCTCTCAGAATCCCCAGAAACCCTACTCCAGCAGGTATTTCTCGAGGAACATCATCATCGAATACATCATGTAGTCCCGGTTGCTCTTCTTCCTGAACCCGTGGCCCTCGTCCATCGCCAGCAGGTACCACGCCTCGCCGCCGTTGCTGCGGATGGCGGCCAGCATCTGCTCCGCCTCACTGGCAGGGACGCGCGGGTCGTTGAATCCCTGTACGATGAACATCGGCCTGGTGATCTTGTGCGCGTTCGTCGTCGGAGAGATCTTCGTGAGAAACTCTCTCATCTCGGGAATACGCTCGTCGCCGTACTCGACCCTCCTGAGGTCGCGGCGGTACTCCTTCGTATTCTCGAGGAAGGTGACGAAGTTGCTGATACCGACAACGTCGATCCCGCACTTGAGCCTGTCGTTGTAGTGGATCATGGCCGCGTAGACCATGTACCCGCCGTACGATCCGCCGTATACGCAGATGCGCGACTTGTCGAGGTCGGGCTGCTTCTCGATCCAGTCGAGAAGGGCGCCGATATCAAATACGGAGTCTTCCCTCTTCTCCCAGTTGTCGAGCTTGAGGTAGCTCTTGCCGTAGCCGGAAGAGCCGCGGACGTTGGGCGCGATCACTGCGATGCCCAGGTCGTTTATTATATACTGATACGTGGCTGAGAAGTAGGGCGTGAACTGCCCCTCGGGACCACCGTGGATACTTATCAGGACGGGGTGAGGCCCGTCACCCGTCGTCGGCTTGAATATGAACGCGGGGATCTCGCGCTGCTTGCCGTCGACCTTGTCGAATGTCTCGTAGTGGAAGAGCTCCGGTTTAGCGAACGACTCGGTGTCGAGGCCGCCGATCTCGCTGTATGTCCAGCGCTCAATCGACATATCGGCCAGGTCGAGGACATAGACATCACCGGTCGAGCTCGGGGTGCTGATCGTCAGCGCCATTTTCGTATCGTCGGGACTGAACGCCAGCCCGCCTATGCTGCCTACCGGGAATCCCTCTACCGGCTTGTATTTCATTCTCTCGGTGTCCATCAGGTAGAGCTTCGTGATCCCCCCCTCGTTCGTTGTAAAGGCGAGGGTGCCGCGATCGTGGCTGATCGACATACCCTGAACGTCCCACTGGATCTTCTCCGTGAGGATCTTCTGCTTCTTCTTGTCGAGATCGTAATACCTCAGGTGCTGGAACTCTGTGTCTTCATCTGAGGAAAAGAATATACCCTTTCCGTCGGCCGACCAGATCGAGCCGCCGTAGGCGATCTTCTTCTCCGAGGGATTCATCTGCTCCAGCTCACCGGAGGCCATATCGAGTACGTAACCGTAAGACTCGTTAGCCGACACATAGCGACCGACAAGAAGCTTCGAGTCGTCGGGCGACCAGTCCATCGGGAACCAGACGCCGCCCTCCTCGAGTACCGGCTGCGCCTCTTCGGGCTTTTCTATGGTCGATGAGTAGAGGTCCCAGTCGCGGCCATTGCGCTTCGTCGTGTAATAGACAAACCTGTCACCCTTGTTCGACCAGCTGAAGCCGCCGTTACGCGACTCGCCGTCGGTCAGCATCGTGTATTTGGCAGTCGGGACGTGGAACCAGAAGATCTGGTAGAACTCTCCGCCGCCTACATCCTTGCCGAAGAGAAATCCGTTCTTCGTATTGTCGGGACAGACAGACGCTCCGCCAACAGGCTCGTTGAAGAATGTGATCTGGCTGCGCGCGCCGCCCGGCTTCTTGACGAAATGTATCTGTGATGTCTCGCCAAATCTTGTACCAATATATATACCGGATCCATCAGCGGCCCAGCCCCTGACGCCGGCGCCACGTGTGTTCTGGTACTGGAACATGCGGTCCTTTACCGCCTGCGGGATCTCGGGAATGCCCTCGATGACGAGATTACCGTCCTCTCGCCTCTCGACCTTTTCCTGGGCGGAACCGATCACAGGGACGAGCAGCGCGAGGACCAGAAGGACGGGGATCATTCTTTTCATCCTGAAGCC
>DAOVNN010000137.1 GCA_030630165.1 Candidatus Krumholzibacteriota bacterium | reverse complement strand
GGATTCCGTGATTCCTCCCGGAAGCGCAAAGGGCTCTTCCTTGCCTGTATGCTTGAGGAAATACGAGACCATCTTCGGCACTATCTGTTTTTCGCCGCTATCTCTTCGCATTTCTTCTCCCGGCCTTTCCGCCGTTACCGGCGAGCGCTATCGATATCCCCTTGTCGACGGTATCGATAAAATCAAACTTTATATCTTTTCTGATGCCTGCGGGAATATCGTCCAGATCTTTCCTGTTAGACGATGGCAGGATCACTTCCCTGATCCCCGCCCTGTGAGCGGCGATCACCTTGTCCCTTATTGCTCCTACCGGCAGAACTTTTCCGGTCAGCGTGATCTCGCCCGTCATCGCGATATTGTTCCTGATCTTCTTACCAGTCGCGAGCGAGGCAAGCGAGACCGCAATCGCTACCCCGGCACTCGGACCATCCTTGGGAACGGCCCCGGACGGAATATGCAGGTGAAAATCAGAGTTTTCAAAGAAATTCTCGTCTTCCATCTCTTCAGCGAGATTCGCTCGGACGTAACTCATGGCTGCCTGGGCCGATTCCTTCATGACATCACCGAGCTGCCCGGTCAGTTTCACGCCCCCTCCACCCTTCATCCCGAGGGCCTCCACGAAGAGTATGACACCTCCTGCGGCTGTTTTTGCCATTCCGGTCGCGACACCACTTTCGGGCCGCATGAGCATCTGCTGGTCCGGATATCCGGCCGCACCGAGCCAGGTCTCCAGGTTCCTCGAAGAAACTTTCCAGGGCCCCCTTGAGCCTTCGACCAGCTTTCTCGCTGCTTTTCTCGCCAGAGCTGATATCTTCCTCTCGAGATTGCGTACGCCGGCTTCCCTCGTATACCTCTCGACGATCATCCGCAGCGCATCGTCGGTGACCTCGAGCTTCGACGCGGGGATGCCGTTCTCCTCGATCTGCCTGGGAAAGAGATACTTCCTCGCTATCTTGACCTTCTCGGCAGTGATATAGCCCGGCAGCTCGATCACTTCCATCCTGTCGAGCAGAGCCGGCGGAATCGTATCGGGTATATTAGCAGTCGTTATAAACATCACGGCTGAGAGGTCGTATGGAGTGTTGATATAATTATCTTCGAATGAATCGTTCTGCTGCGGATCGAGTACCTCGAGAAGTGCCGAGGCCGGATCGCCCCTGAAATCCTTTCCGAGCTTGTCGATCTCGTCGAGCATGAATACAGGGTTACTGCTTCCCGCGTTCCTTATCCCCTGGATTATCCTTCCGGGGAGGGCGCCGATATAAGTCCTGCGGTGCCCCCGGATCTCCGCCTCGTCACGTATCCCGCCGAGGGAGATCCTGACAAACTTCCTGCCCAGAGCCGAGGCGATGCTCATCCCCAGCGAGGTCTTGCCTACACCCGGCGGGCCGGTGAGGCAGAGTATCGAACCCCTGGAGTCCTTCTTGAGCTTCCTCACCGAAAGATACTCGAGGATCCTCTCCTTTACATGCTCGAGATCGTAGTGGTCCCTGTTGAGGATCCGCCGGGCCTTCCTGATATCGAGTGAGTCCTTCGAATGTTCCAGCCATGGCAGATCGAGGATCCAGTCAATATAGGTCCTCGCCACAGTATATTCCGCCGAGCCGGGAGACATCCTCGACAGTCTCGACCATTCTCTCTCCACCGTCGCCCTGGCCTCATCCGGCATCTCCTTCGAGTCGATACTTTTCTTCAGGTCTTCGATCTCAACGGCGGTATCGTTCTCCCCGAGTTCCTTCTGTATCGCCTTTATCTGCTGACGCAGGTAGTACTCACGCTGCTCACGATCCATCTCGTGCCGTACATCCTGCCTGATCTTCTCACCCATGCGGGCGATCTCGAGTTCTCCGCTGAGCAGGCCGTAGACGTGATCGAGCCGTTTGAACGGATCGATCATCTCGAGTGCTGCCTGTTTCTCCGCTATACCGGTGTTAATGTTCGCCGCCACCAGATCGGCCAGTCTCCCCGGTTTCCTGACTCCTGCGATAACACCCTTAAGCTCGTCAGGATAGCTCTCCGATGCGTCCACAACCCTGGCGAAAGCGTTGACGACATTGAGCATCATTGCACGCGCTTTTCTCCTGTTCCCTTCCCTCTCCTCGATATGTCTGACGGCTGCCCGCATCATCGGCGGGTCACCGATAAAATCCACTGCCTCTATCCGTGCCAGTCCCTGGCCTATGATCCTGATGTGACCATCGGGAAATCTCGCCATCTTCTGGATCAGCATTGCGCACCCGATGCGATAGAGCCCGTCAGGTCCGGGCGCTGTCTCTGCCGGGTCCTTCTGCGTGAAGACACCGACGATCTTGGCCTGACCGAGAGCCTCGTCGATGAGGCTGATCAAATTCTCATCTGTCATGATAAGGGGGACGAGCATATACGGAAATATCACGCCGTCATTGATAGGGATGACGGCGAGCTCCGCGGGAATGTCCCTGACAGGATCGTGCTCTGTGGCGGATTCGTTCAGCTGAAACTCCCTCTATTCTATCTCGACCTTCCTGACCCGGCTTGCGGGATCGTCCCTGGCTATCCTTATCTCCAGCATTCCTCGATCGTAACGGGCCGTAGTCTTTTCCTGGTCGACCGGCACCGGGATATCGATCTCCCGGAAGAATCTGCCGATATGTATCTCGATCTGGTTGTACTGCCTGCTTCCTTCACAGCACGAACTCCCCCTCACGCCGCCTATCTTCAACTTGCCGCCGTCCGTCACGATATTGATCGAATCGCTGTCCATGCCCGCGATATCTACGACCACTATCACTTCTTCAGCTGTCACGACTACATCGACCGGCGGCTCCCAGGACAGATCGGAGGGAAACCTCATATGAGCATCCTCTTTGCGCGAAATGAATATACGGGTCTTGCTTCCGCTTCCACGGTCGTTTCTCATTGAAGGGCAGTACCTTTCGTTTTCCGGGCGTAATTTTTTCCGAACGCAGTCGAGGATAGAAAAGGTTGGATTTAAAGTCAATTCAAAAGGCTGGAAAGGCGAAAACGGGCCGCCCTCTTACCCCTGTCCCTGCATATCGCTCGGGTCATGAATCAGCAGGCAGCCCGTCCTCAGTGTCCTATTTCTTTGCTTTCCCTATCTCCGTTCCAGGGCTGAAAGATTGGGGAAGCTCTTCGTACTCGACAAGACTGTAACTGGATATCCTCTTCTCGTCGATATCCCAGTCGTACAGGATGTTGTCCCCGTCGAAATCGAGCATGTAGACGAGAACCGAGTTCGTTCCCTTGTCCTGGAGATAGTAGATGAAGCGTTCCTCGTTCCTCTTCGTCGACGTCAAATAGACGTTCGGCATCCCCCAGGATGCAATGACCTCGTCCTCGTTCATACCTCTGATGATCTCGCCGTTCCGGATATTCTCCTGAAAAGCGCTCTCGGGATGTCCCTCGATAAATATCTCCCTCGCATCGCTGGATGTGAAATCCTCTCTCTCGATCTGGGAATTGCAGGAGCATCCTGAGACGAAGACCAGCAGTGGCATTGCGAACAGAAGTGGCAAGTACCTCATAAAGCTCCCTCCTTGTTGCCGGGAGACTTCCACCCGGGAGTGACCGACATGAAAAAAACACCGCGGTTCTTACAAACTACGGCGTTGCTTATCCCATAGTCCTTGCGGTGAGGCTCGAAAGGACAAAGTCCACCCCCTGAAAAATACCATTCATTATCAAGTATATTCAGTTTTCAGGGAGTGTCAACGGGGCCGGAGGCGGCTTCGTACAGGATAAGCGAGACTCCGGGCAGCTCGTACCCGGCCGAACGCTTCATACCGGTCTCGAGATACCGGGCTATATGTCCTTCTGCGTCGGTGTCCCACGCCCTGCATTCAAGCAGCCAGACTCTCCTTCGCCCCTCAGTCATCCTGTCGAGTTTCTCCGAGATACCGGCACGGTCGAGATGCGCCGCATAGACAGATTCCACAGGGCGGCATCCGCGGTAGTAGTGTCTCACGACCGGTTCCATTCCCGGGGCGAGGATGAGATCGCCGGGCATCTCAGCATCCGAGATCATGCTGATCGCTCCCCTTATGTCATCCCTCGCGTATCTGGGCGTGAAGTGATAGTTCCAGACCGATACAAGCATAAGGACGCAGAGCGCAGATACCGCCGCCGTACCTGCGAGCCTGGCTCGGGGGACCCCGTGAGCGATCACCGCGATGAATGCCGGAAAAGCGCACATGAGGTAGCGTGCGTTGAGGACCTTTATCTTCAGGACCGCAGCGACAGTCACGAGGCCGATAGTCGCCGCCAGAACGCAGATGTACAGAGCTGCCTTTTTTCCCCTGAAGAGCCTGACCATGCCTGCGAGAGCGGCCGATCCGAACAGTAATGCCGCGACAGCGATATGCGTGCCGTATCTGCCGAGCAGGGAAGCCACCGAGCCGGCTTCATGAAGTTCCCTGAGGTCCGGGCCGTACGAGAATCCCATGGCAAACGCGAACAGGCCGTAAGGATAAGCTATGAGGGACGAGGGGCCCAGATCCTTCATCCTGTATTCCACCGGGCGCCTCGCCGCATCGACTGCCCGGATCCTCTTGAGAAAATAGAGTTCCCTGTAGATCCAGGGCGAGACGATCACCAGCGCCACGACTGCAGCAAGCGTCCCGTACCTGAGATGATTTCCCCTGAGTTTCCCCGTTACCACCATGTAAAGGGCGAGCCCCACGCAGAGAAAGATCGCCATGAAATGTGACAGACAGGCGAATCCCAGCGACAGACCGAGCAGGAGGCCACTGCGCCAGTCCGGCTTCTCGTCGAAGCGGCTGAAAGCAAGAAGGGAAAGGACGACGAACATCGTTAGAAACGAGTAGAAACGAAGTTCCTGCGAGTAATAGATATTGAATGGATTGAGAGCCATCAGGAGAGCTCCGGTCAGCGCAGTGCCCTCACTGGATTCGCGTCTCAGCCAGAAGTACATGAGGAGCACCGTGACGACCCCGGCCGCCGCTCCCGGTGCCCGCAACCAGGCCTCCGACGAAGATACTGCCGACCAGAAGTGCATCACCAGTGAATAGAGCGGGCCGTGCACGTCCCACATCAGCTTTACACCGTAGGAGATCCCGCCTTCTGGTGATGAATACGATCCGATCGTCAGGATCTCGTCTATCCAGAACGACTGCTGCCCGAGCCGGAAGAATCTCAGCACGGCACCCAGCACGGCGATCACTGTCAGCGCCGCGAGTCTTCTCCTGTCTGCCTGTAATTCCATCATCTTCGTTCTTATACCCCCGAAGCGATATTTTTTCCAGTTGAAAAGGAACCAATCGGAGTCGATACTCGATCCATGATGATACCGGACAATAAGAAAACAGCGATATATATCGGTCCAGCGGGCTGGTCGTATGCCGACTGGGAAAGCGTGGTCTACCCTTCCGGTGGCGCATACGACAGGCTTCTCCACATCGCGCGCTACTTCAAGGTGATCGAGCTGAACAGCTCTTTCTACCGCGTCCCGCAGGCAAAGATGGTCTCGAGTTGGCTCAGCAGGCTTGAGGCCGTCCCCGATTTCAGGCTCAACATCAAGGTCAACGGGAAATTCACCCACGAGAGGGAATACGCTCCTTCAGAACTGGAAAGTTTCGTCGCCAGATTCTCACCTCTGCGCGAAGCGGGGATCTCCGGTCCGTTTCTCCTGCAGTTCCCCTGGTCGTTCAGGAATACCCCGGAATCGAGAATATATATCGAGAGACTGGCCCCCTTTTTCGAGGGGAACCCCGCGGCTGTCGAGCTCAGACACGGCTCGTGGGACGGTCCTGCGACAGATGAGCTGCTCTCGAAGTGCGGTTTCGCGTTCTGTAATATCGACCAGCCCATTATCGGTGAGTCCCTCCCGCCTTTGTCGCGCGTGACGGATCCCGACACGGGGTACATACGCCTCCACGGACGCAACATGAAGGACTGGTTCCGCAGCGGCGCCGGACGGGACGCGAGGTACGACTACCTCTATTCGCTTGAAGAACTGGAAGAATGGTCAAAACGCGCCGGCGAGATGGTCGGCAGGGTCGGTTCGCTCTTCATCATCACGAACAATCATTTCAGGGGACAGGCGCTGGCAAATGGACTGCAGCTCAGATCGATGCTCGAAGGAGGCGTCATCGAGGCTCCCGCCTCGCTGATAAGGTCGTTCTCAGCACTGAGGGATATCGCATCTCCTCCTCCAGGCGAGGAAGAACTCGACCTGTAGGAGATCTACCTCGTCAGTATTCCCAGTATCAGGATCACGATAACCAGTCCGACGTAAATCACCAGCCTCCTGGGAGCTACGAGATGCCCTCCTCCTCCCGCCTTCAACACGGACTTGACCCCCTGAATCTTTGTCTCGACCAGGGGCGTATGACAGAACTGGCAGAAATCTTCCCCCACCTTCAGAGGAAATCCGCATTTGAGGCAGCTCATCTCCTCGGTATTGGCAATCGTCGGCTCTTCCTCTGAGATCTCTACGCTGGGGGGCTCCTCAGAATTGAATTCCTCTATAATGCCAGCCCCTCCAGCCTCCTCGATCAGTTCGAGGGTGCCGCGTGCCTTGGAAGCCAATTTCGTCTCGAGGATCGTCTTGGGCAGATTTCGAAGCATGAATTGTATTCTGGTGACGGGCGTACTGGTCAGTATCCCGTACTTGATAGCGAAGGAGCCGAAAGTCTCTGTCTGGCTTTTCACACCCTCCAGTACGACCCTGTAAATCGTCTTATCCGGCATGACTGCGCCGTCTTCCGGTACGGCGGACCTGTATGCAGAATCCTGTATGGACATAATCTTCCTCCCGGCCTGATTAAAGCATTATCCGTGCCACAGTTAGTCGGTTTTGAGGGAGACCAGGCGAAAAAAAAGGGGGCCGGAAAGATCTCCGGCCCCCTTGAAAACATGTCTGCCGCGATTACCGCGTATTGATAACGGCACACTCCTCGCCGGTCCTGAACCCTTCCATACCTAAGGTATCAACAGCGGAGACCCTGTAGCAGTACTCTACATTTCCGACAAGTTTCGTATCGACATACTCCAGATCAGTCGTCGTACCGGCCAGCTCGGCCTCGTTGAAAGCGGGGAAATAGTAGTAGACCCTGAATTCATCCAGAGTCGACATACTCTCCGAAGGATAGTCCCACGCTACCGTCGCCTGCTCCACGCCCGGCGTGACCGAGAGGCCAGTCGGCGCTGGAGGGGCCTCCATGTCGAATGGTGCGGGTTCCGTTCCGTGGTCGTTCGAGCAGGAGACGAGGGCAACTGCCGCGACAACCGTCAATGCTATCGTGATTTTATTAAGCATCGTCATCGCCTCCTAGAACGTGAATGTCTTTACGAGCATGAATCCGTCCGGTCTCACTTCCATCGCGACCGATGGAGTGCTCGCCTCTGGACCGAGCGTGATATCGAGTATGCTCCAGACGTACATGCCTGCCAGAACACCGAACGCTATATTGCGGTATTTGTAGGCGTCATTGGCGTCATTCCAGCTGTTTTCCATCTGTGTGT
>DAOVNN010000345.1 GCA_030630165.1 Candidatus Krumholzibacteriota bacterium | reverse complement strand
TAAGCCGTGTGATCAGATCCGCTCCTCCGGCCTTCTGGATGAACCAGAAGGGCACAAACGCTATATCGACCTCCAGGCCGGGCAGCCACGGGAATTGCTCGAATTCCTCCGCGGCAAGCTTCGCATCGCCGAGATGAAGGATCCTGCACCCATCCGTCTCGACGAGCCAGGCTGCGTGATCGATGCAGGGTGATTCCGGACCGGATACGCTCTCGCAGCCCGTATGCCTGATCCCGAGGGCATATATGGTCAGCCCGTCGATAACCAGGGTATCTATCTCTCCGGTGGAGACATCGACGGTGACGAGCCTTTCCCCGGACTCGCCCTCGAGCCAGGGATACTCCGCGAGCTGATCTGTCACTGCCTTCGTTCCTGCCAGTACGGCCCACCCGTTGGCGCGCATGTACCGGGCGGCGCATCCGGCAGTGAAGTGATCGTCGTGAGCATGCGTGACGAGGACCGCATCTACCTTGTCAAACGGCTTCCGGGCACCTTCCAGCCTCGCGATGCCATCGGGGGGCAGATAGTCATGGGCCCTCGGCGGCTTCCCCTCGTCATCGTTCAGGTCGAAAAGTGCGTCGATAAGCACCTTCGAGTGACCGCAGCTGATCATGAATCCTTCGCCGGCGAGAAATGTGACCTCGATGCCGCCTGCGGATGCACCGGTAATTGAGCCGGCCACGCACACAAAGACTACGGCGATTGAAACGATTACCGCGATACTGCGACTCACTGTCGATCACCTTTCATTGAAATATCGATTTCCCTTCAGGTGCTGTCATGATGTACCCTTTCGTGGAGATGAATCAATCTTAATGTGTGGATGATAATATGGTGCGAATCAATTCCAGCCTGTCAATACCGGAGAGCGAGATCTCGTTCACTTTTTCGCGTTCGAGCGGACCGGGGGGACAGAACGTCAACAAGCTCAATACGCGGGCCACACTTCGATTCGATGTCGCCCGTTCCCCGAGCCTCAGCGACGCACAGCGAGACAGGATACTCGAGAAGCTCCCTACGAGGATCTCACGCGAGGGGATCCTCCGTGTCGTCTCCCAGAAGCATCGTACGCAGAAGATGAACCGCGACGCGGCGACCGAAAGATTCGCGGAGCTGCTTCGCGATGCGCTGGTCAGAAGGCGCCCACGGAAGAAGAGGCGGATACCGGCCGGCGTCAGAAGGAAACGCCTCGAAGACAAGCGCCGCAGAAGTCGGCTTAAGACCGGCAGGACCAGGCCGTCCGAGTCGGACGACTGAAAACCGACGCCCCTCTCACCACGGCGCCTTTTCCGAACCTATCACGATGAACGACGCCCAGTGGAAAGGATGCGAGTACTCCTTGCTGTCGAGAAGGTTCTTGCGGGCCTCGTTTATCGCTTCAAAAGCGGGTTTATTCTTTCCCGCCATGTAGTCGTAGAAAAATCTCATCAGTTCGGCAGTCGATTCGTCGGGCACGGCCCACAGGCTCGACACAACGGCAGATGCGCCGGCGCCGAGAAATGCCCTGCTCAGCCCGACGACACCCTCTCCCCTGCTCACGCGACCGGTCGCCGTCTCACATGCAGATAAAACAACCAGGCGCGACTCGACCGGCAGGGCCAGTATCTCGAGTGTATGAAGAAAGCCGTCCTCCCCGTCGCCGGGCGAGGCCGAAAGCGCTATGCTCGAGGCGGCGGGCGTGACCGGATCGACGAGGCCGTGAGCCGCGATATGTATCATGCGCGAAGGCTTCTCTGCGATGGTCCTTTTCAAAACAGCTTCGCTCGCTTCGGCGCCGGTGAGAATTATCCGTTTATCATCCTTGAAGAGACTTCCTATCCCCTCGACCTCGGCACGTGTATTGGGCAGGGGCCTCAGGGAGTGCGAGTCGCCATCATCGAGATACGAGTAATCAGGATCGCCGGCAGCGACGATATCGATCTCGTATTTCTTCATCCTTTTCTTCTCGCGCAGTCCGGCAAACACAGATGCAGACGGAGCGTAGAGCAGGGAATGCGAGCGGGCGAGGAAAGGCATCTCGCCCCAGCCAGTACCTTCATCGATATCCTCCTCGAGCAGCACTTCGAAGGGAATCTCGAAGAGGCACCCGTCGGGAACGATGACGAGATGCTTTGCCTTCTCGAAACGTTTGCCGCCCGGCTCTATCAGTGTCATGTACAGTTTCCGGGCCTGACTCTTCAGGCGCGCGTCACCGGCACCGGGCCTGATCAGCGCTTCGGCAAGCATATCAGTGTCACGCCCCAGCTCCGCTCTCCCGGGAAGCTCATAGAGATCGTGTCCCTTGCGGTCGATCACCCAGAGCTGCGATGCGCTGTCCCCGAGGGCGTAGGCGAACATCACCGTCTTCTTCGGCAGCGCTTTGCTCACAGACTCGAGATCGATGATATTTCCATGCGATGAGAGCCTGCCCGTCGCGGCCGCAAGTCGCTCCTCCCTTATCTTTCTGTAATCGCGCTCGAGTCTTTCGAGGTCCGCCCTGTCGTCAGCCGACGCCGGATCGAGGCTGTATATCGAATCGAGCACCGCATCCTCCTGCGCGGAATGCTCACCGGCCAGCGAGGATTCCAGGAGATCTAGAAGCCCTCTCGCCTTTGCCCTCTCGATTGTTCCGAACGCCTCCGAGGACCATTCTTCATCTCCGGTTTCCGCGGCCACCCCGGCAAAATATCGCGCAACCTCTTCATAATAGAACCTGCTCGAACCACCGAGAAGCCCGGCCCCAAGCTCGGCGCTCCCTGTCTCCATCCCTGTCTCCTCGATCAGCGACAGGGCGCGCTTATAATAATATCGCGCGCTGTCAGGATCCGATTCCTCGAATGTGTGCGCGATCCCCATCCAGACATTCGATTCAAGTTCATTCATGCCGGCTTCCCGGATCCGCGGAAGAAGACCGAGAAAGAGGCCCCGGGCTTTCTCCGTCTCGCCTGTCAGAGCAGTGTTCGTTGCAATTCCCATCTCGTCGATGGCCAT
This sequence comes from Candidatus Krumholzibacteriota bacterium, assembly GCA_030630165.1. Taxonomy (GTDB): domain Bacteria; phylum Krumholzibacteriota; class Krumholzibacteriia; order Krumholzibacteriales; family Krumholzibacteriaceae; genus JAUWCL01. Next base: position 36 of record DAOVNN010000345.1, on the reverse strand, counting down.
CCATTGTTCCGCTCCTGTTTCCCTGTTTTTCTCGAG
>DAOVNN010000236.1 GCA_030630165.1 Candidatus Krumholzibacteriota bacterium | reverse complement strand
TAATCTTCTATACCTCCTGGCAGCTCTCCCTGCTTACGATCGTCCTGGTCCCGGTGAACATAGCCCTCATTGCCGTCATAAGCAGGAAGCTGCGGAAAGGCAGCAGGAGGGCCCAGGAGAGGATGGCCGACATGACCGCCGTCCTGCAGGAGACGATATCGGGGGTCCGGGTCGTAAAGGCGTTCGGGATGGAGAGGTTCGAGCAGATGAAGTTCGGTGATTTCAACCGGATGTACTTCAGTGAATATACAAAGATGAGAAGGTTCGCCGATCTCGCTTCGCCGACTAGCGAGACGCTCGGTATCCTGGCGAGTGTCGTCATCCTGTGGTACGGCGGCCGTCTTGTCGTGCAGCAGCAGCTCGATCCGGCAAACCTGATGATGTTCATCGGCGCGATGCTCTGGGTAGTCAACCCGATAAAATCATTGAGCAAGCTCAACAGCCTGATACAGGAAGGTCTCGTCTGCGCGGAGAGAGTATTCGAGATACTCGATATCCAGACCGAAGAGGAGATCTCCGGCGATGAGACGATCGACGAGATCAGTGAGGCGATCGTATACGAGGATGTGAAGTTCAGTTACGATGGAGAGACTCCCGTGCTGGCAGATGTAAATTTGAGGATCGGCAAGGGAGAGGTCGTCGCGCTGGTCGGAGCGAGCGGCGCAGGCAAATCAACGCTGGCAGACCTGGTTCCGAGATTCTACGAGCCTGATTCGGGACGGGTAATGATAGACGGCAGGGATATAGCCATGATAACGATATCATCGCTTCGCTCCCTCATGGGGATAGTGACCCAGGAGACGATCCTCTTTAACGACTCGGTCTTCAACAACATCGCGTACGGGCTCTCCGACTGCCCGCGGGAGAACGTCGTCACCGCCGCACAGGCGGCCAACGCTCACGAGTTCATAGAGGCGATGCCGAAGGGGTATGACACGGTGATCGGCGACCGGGGAATCCAGCTCTCGGGCGGACAGAGGCAGAGGCTCGCCATTGCGCGTGCCCTCCTGAAGAACCCGCAGATTCTGATACTCGACGAGGCCACAAGCTCTCTCGACGTTGAGAGCGAAGCGCTTGTCCAGGAGGCCATTGACAGGCTCGTGCGCGGCAGGACAACACTCGTGATAGCTCACAGGCTGTCGACCATCAAGAACGCTGATCGCATCGTCGTTCTCGAGAACGGTATGATAAGTCAGATCGGCACACATGAGGAGTTGATCGGTGAGGAAGGGATCTACCGGAAGCTCTACAGCCTGCAGATCAGGGCGTAAGGAACTCCTCGTAATCGCTCCTAACTGGATCGGCGATGTAGTGATGGCGACGCCGTTCCTCTCTGTTCTGAGGAATGAGAATCCCGACGATTTTGTAACGGTCCTGTGCCGGGAGTATGTATCGGAACTCCTCCTGAGGTGCACTTATATAGACAGGCTTGTCACCTGTGGCAAAGGCGTACCGGCAGCGGTACGCGCCCTGCGCGGGGGGCGGCCTGAGGGTGGATGGGACGCGGCATTTCTTCTTCCTATGTCTTTCTCAACGGCAATAGCGGTATTTCTTTCCGGCAGCAGCAGAAGGTTCGGATACCGGTCCGGCGGGAGAGAAGTGCTGCTCACAGATCCAGTCTCTTCCGAGCTTCACAGGACGATACATCTCTCCGAAGAGTACGTCAGGTTTGCGCGGCTGTACAGCGCAACGGAAGCGAGTGAGACACCGGCACCCTGCGTCATCCCTCCGTACGACTGGAAGGAGCGGACGGGGGCATTCGGGCTGGAGGGCGGCTACGCTGTATTCGCGGCAGGCGCCGCATACGGACCTGCCAAGGTCTGGCCACTTGATAGATTTGCGGTTCTGGCAGGGAGACTGCGAGAAGAGAAAGGCCTCCGTACGGTCACGGTCGGTTCAGGGAAAGAAAGGGATTATCTCGATCAGATAACGGAAGCGAATGATGATGTGCTTAACCTCGCCGGCAGGTCGGGTATTGGAGACCTTATGTCGGTTCTGAGGGGAGCTGACCTGGTCGTAGGCAATGACAGCGGACCGGTCCATGTCTCGGCTGCGATGGGAGTGCCGACCGTGTCGATATTCGGTTCGACCAGCCCCGTATGGACCTCTCCTCGAGGTCCTCGCTCAAGTGTTGTTACGTCCGGCGCCGGTTGCTCGCCGTGCTTTAAAAGAGAATGCCCCGAGGGCGATACTCATTGCCTGCAGGATATAGATGTCGATGATGTATTCGATGCGGCCATCGAAATCATGAGGGAGAAGATAGAGTGAACGATATCACGATCGACGATTACAGATGCGTGAGGGAGACCGTACGTGCCTGGAAAGGACGAAAGGTCCTCATCGCGGGGGACATGATCCTCGACGAATATCTTTACGGGACGACCGACAGGGTATCGAGAGAGGCTCCCGTGGTCATAGTCAGGTACGACGGGAGTTCGTGGTGCCCCGGCGGAGCAGCCAACGCCGCTACCAATGTCGCCGCACTGGGAGGAAAGGCAGTTGCCTCCGGAGTAACTGGCAGGGATGATACGGCGAAAAGGCTGGGAGAGATGCTGCGTTCGTCCGGAGTCAACACCGGCGGCATGGTTGCCGCGGCCGGGCTGATGACAACATCGAAAACGAGAGTGCTCGCGGGAGATTTTCACGCACAGCGGCAACAGATCGTCCGGATAGACAGGGAGAGTTGCGCGCCTTTATCTCAATCGATGGAGAAGAGACTCCTGCGCTCGATTGAGAAACGCCTGCCGGGATGTGGAGCTGTCATACTGAGTGATTACGGGCAGGGTGTCTTCTCGGGTGGCGTAGCGAAAGCAATTATCGAGATGGCTTCAGCATCCGGTATCCCTCTGATCGCCGATTCCAGGTTTGGGCTGACAGGCTTCAGGGGGATCACAACGGCGACGCCTAACGAGGTGGAAGCTGCTGAGGCGGCAGGGATAGACCCCGGTTCGGATGATGCCCTGAAAAAGATGGGGAGAAAACTATTGAGGGCGCTGCAGTCCGATTCTCTGCTGATAACGAGGGGCAGGCTCGGGATGGCTCTCTTCCGCCCGCGCAGGAAGACCCTCAAGGTGGGAGTGGTCGGAAGCCCCGAGGCTACCGATGTGACGGGCGCCGGGGATACGGTTGTATCGGCTGTCGCACTTACGCTCGCCGCGGGAGCCGGGATGCAGGAGGCTATGCTCGCGGCCAATGTTGCCGCGTCTATCGTCGTCATGAAGCGGGGCACCGCGGTAACCGGTCCGGACGAGATCCTGTCGAGGCTTGATTCCATCAGGGAAGCAAGAGGGGGAGGCGGCAGTTGAGGATAGCAGCGATCCTGCCGCACACATATCTCTTCGGAGGAGTCAGAAGATACGTCGAGTTGTCGGCGGCATTTACATCACGCGGACACGAATTCATCATATATACACCTGACGGAGAGCATCCATCCTGGACGCAGTTGAAAGGTGAGTGCCGCAGACTCATCGATGCGAAAGGCTCGGATCACGATGTCCTGATAACCGGATCGCCCGAGTATCTGGAGACCCTCAGGGAACTTCCTGCCAGGCTCAGGGTTTTCTATCTCCAGATCGAGAATGTCGCGAGAGAGAGCGAGATCGTCAGGGCGAAGGATATAATGTTGATGGCAAATTCAAAGGGTCTGATGACGAGGATGCGGAAAAAATACGGAGTGAGGACGATAGACGGCCGCGGAGGTATTAATCCCGAACTGTTTCATCCTGCGGCGGGGGATAAAACCGTCGACGGAGGACCTTTCCTGGTAATGTGCTACGGGCGCCTTTCCAGGCCCAGGAAAGGGATCAGATTCGTGATAAAGGCTGCTGAAACGATGTCCCGCGATGGATATGATATTGAACTCGGCCTGTTCGACAGCTCTATGCCCGGATCGCCCGATCCGCGCGCGGGTTTCGATCCGGGACTACCCTTCCGATTCTACTTTGATCTGCCGCAGGAGAGTATGGCGGCGATGTACGCCTCCGCAGACGTGTTCGTATCGGCAGAGCACAGAGCCGGCTGGAGCAATACCTGCGCGGAAGCGGCGGCATGCGGGCTCCCTCTCGTATGCACGGGGAGCGGCACGACCGATTTTGCCGTAAACGGCAGCACTGCACTAGTCGTAAGGGCAAGAAACTCCGCGTCGATAGGACGGGCGCTGAGGAGACTCTACAGCGACAGGGAAGCGGCTCTGAAAATGGGCCGTAAAGGGGCGCGGGGGATACTCGATTTTACCTGGGAAAAGGTCTGTGATACTATGTCGGAGCAGTTTGCCGCCCTGCTCGAAGGCGGAGGAAGGATGCCTGAATGAAAGAGATCGTGTTCACTGACGCAGGCAGGCTCGCCGGGATCCTCGATGACATCCGGTCCGTTGACCGGAAGGTGGTCCTGGCTAACGGCTGTTTCGATATCATCCATGTAGGGCACGTACGGTATCTCGAAGAGGCCGCGGATCAAGGCCATATCCTTGTCGTGGCGATAAACGACGACGATTCCACGAGGCGCCTGAAAGGGGAGGGTCGGCCCGTGATGCCCGCGGTCGAGAGAGCAGAGATCCTGTCAGCAATGCGTTTTGTGGACTATGTACTGATATTCGCGGAAGACACGGTCGATGGAGTGCTCAGAGAACTCAGGCCCGATGTTCACGCCAAGGGGACCGACTACACCGTTGAGACTGTTCCCGAGATAGAAACGGCAAGGGAGATCGGGTGCGTCACTGTCATTACAGGCGATCCGAAGGACAGGTCGAGCCGGGGGATCATCTCGCGACTCAGGCGGGAGGAGTAGATTGGAGTCTGTCTCGCTCCCGGCGCGAAAGGGCGTTCCTCTGCGGATACTCGTGACGAGGCTCCGGTACTTGGGGGATGTCATCCTC
>DAOVNN010000061.1 GCA_030630165.1 Candidatus Krumholzibacteriota bacterium | reverse complement strand
CTCACGATACATGACGGGGCGGAGGTATTCCCAAAGTTCTCTCCCGACGGGAGCATGATAGCCTTTACAGGGGACTATGACGGCAACGTCGACGTTTATGTGATGAACACCGATGGCGGCGGGATCACGAGGGTCACCTGGCATCCGTCGAATGATCAGGTCGTCGGCTGGCACCCTGTCACCGGCAAGATCATCTTCAATTCGTCGAGGGAGGCCTTCAACAGGTTCAGCAATCTCTACATGATCAATCCCGACGGCACCGGCCTCGAGAAGCTGATCATGCACGAGGCTGTGCAGGGATCCTTCTCCCCGGATGGAAAGAAAATAGCCTACAATCGTATATCGCGCGAGAACAGGACCTGGAAACGCTACAAGGGCGGCACTGCGCAGGAGATCTACATATTCGATTTCGAGAAGATGGTTGATTCGAAGGTCACAGATTTCGACGGTACAGATCGAATCCCGATGTGGATCGGCGATGATATATACTTCAGCTCCGATCGAAACAGGGTACTCAATATCTGGCGCCTCGATCCGGCGACCGGCAAAGCGGAGCAGCTGACAGAGCACACCAGCTACGACATCAGGAGGCCGAGCGAGGGTTCGGAAAAGATCGTCTATGAGCTGGGCGGCGATATCTGGATGCTCGACACCGCTTCGGGAAGTACGGGAAAGGTCGAGATCGTTGTAAACAGCGACGCCCCCGAGCTCAGGCCCTACATCAGGGAGGTCGCCCGCTATATCACCGACATCGATGTATCGCCGTCCGGCAAGAGAGCGCTCGTCTCGGCAAGAGGCGAGATCTTCACCGTGCCGCTCGAGCACGGCCCGACTCGCAACCTCACTAACAGCAGCGGCTCGAGGGAAAAGGACGCCGTGTGGTCTCCTGACGGCTCGAAGATCGCGTATTTCTCTGACGCGAGTGGCGAGTATGAGATATGGGTCCGCAAAGCAGGCACTGACGGTGAGGCGAAGAAACTGACGAGCCACAGGGACGGATACAGGCACACGCTGCGCTGGTCACCCGACAGCAAAAAACTCGCGTATGCTGACCAGACCCTGCGATGCTGGTGGATCGACGTCGATTCGGGGAAGAAATCCGAGGTCGACAGGGCCGAGTTCGAGAACATCGACGTCGCTCTCGAGCTCAAGCCAATCCACGATTTCTCGTGGTCGCCCGACAGCAGATGGATCGCCTACTCGAAGATGAACGCCGACCAGGTCACCCAGGTCCATGTCTATTCGCTCGAGACGGGAAAGACCGCGAGGGTGAGCAACGGGATCTTCAATGACTTCAATCCAGTCTTCTCGAGGAATGGAAAGCACCTCTTCTTCATCTCCAACAGGCGGTTCAGCCCGACGCTTTGCGATTTCGAATGGGAGATGGTCTACAAGAAGGTCGCCGGTATCTACGCTGTGACCCTCAGCGCTGACGGCGAAGCTCTCCTGCCGCCGCAGAGCGATGAGGAAAAGGTATCCGCGGAGAAAGCCGCGGATGATAAGAAGGACGAGAAAGATAAGAAAGAGAGCGGCGAAGAGCCCGTGAAAATCGACTTCGAGGGTATCGAAGGCCGTATCGAGGCCCTTCCTGTCCCGCGGGCGAACTACAGGCAGCTGACTGCCGCCGACGGCTCGCTCTTCTATCTCAACAAGGACGAGGGTGATTTCAACAGATTCGAATTCCGCGCGATCGGCGCGATGGATCTCTACAGCTTCTCCTTCGATGACAGGGAGGAGATGAAGGTGATCTCCGGGATAGGAAGCTACGCCCTCTCGGCCGACGGAAAGAGCGTCGTATACACAAAGCGCCGCGGCATCGGAATCATCAAGTCATCCGCCAAAGACTCAAAGGGCAACAAGCTCAGCACCTCAGGGCTCAAGATGAAGCTCGACCCGCTCGCGGAGTGGAAGCAGATCTTCGCCGAGGCGTGGAGGATGGAGCGCGACTTCTACTACGAGCCCGAGATGCACGGCCTCGACTGGGACAAGATGGGTGAGAAGTACGGGAAGCTGATCGATCGCGCGACCTGCCGTCAGGACGTCCGGTTCATCATCGGCGAGTTGATCGGAGAACTCAGCACCTCGCACACATACGTTTTTGGAGGCGATATACGCCGTAACTCGGGGCGTGTCAGTGTCGGACTGCTCGGCGTCGACTGGGCCCTGGACGAAAAGGCCGGCATGTACCGCTTCAAGAGGATCTACGACGTTCCCGACTGGTCACGAGGGATCGTGCCTCCGCTTTCGAGGCCGGGCGTCAGGGTGGCTGCGGGGGATTACCTGCTTGAGGTCAATGGAGTCGACGTCACTGCCGACAGGAACATATACAGTTACTTCGAGGACCTTGCCGGCAAACAGGTGACGATCCTTGTGAACGATAAACCGACGAAGAAGGGCGCGAGGGAGTACACGGTCAAGCCGGCCCGCAACGGATACATGATGAGGTATCACGCCTGGGTCGAGCATAACAGGCAGCTTGTCGACGAGATGTCGGGAGGGACGATCGGCTATCTGCATATGCCTGACACCTATCTCGGCTCCGCGATAGAGTTCCCCAAGCTCTTCTACGCGCAGACACGCAAGAAGGGGATAATAGTCGATGGCCGGTTCAATGGCGGCGGCCTCGATCCGGCGGTCTTCCTGAATCGCCTCAACAAGGGGATCCTCGCCTACTGGACCCGCAGGTATTCGCACGATCAGACAGACCCGGCGATCGTCACGAACGCCCATCTCGTCTGCCTGACGAACCGTCAGGCCGGCTCGGGAGGAGACATGCTCCCGATGGAGTTCCAGATGATGAAGATGGGCCCGGTCATCGGTACGAGGACATGGGGTGGACTGGTCGGTGTCTCTATGTGGATAGGACTGGTGGATGGCGGCGGGATGTCCGCACCCGACTACAGGATCTACGATCCCTCCGGGAGCTGGATAGTCGAGAACGAGGGAGTCACACCCGATATCGAGATCGATCTCGATCCTGTCGAGATGTCGAAGGGGCACGACGCCCAGCTGCTCAAGGGTATAGAGGTCCTGATGAAGAATATCAGGGAGGACCCGAAATCCTGGCCGAAGCATGACAAGTTCAAGAACGACAACCAGTAACAATGTTCAACAGCACAGACGAAAAGGGGAAGTGCACTTGCGCTTCCCCTTTTAATTTCTATTCATTTATTTTACAACCCGGTCGGCAGGTCGATGAAGAATGTCTGCAGCCCGAGCTTATCCTTCATCAGCTCGCCCAGAGCCTTGACGCCGAAGGTCTCCGAAGCGTAGTGGCCGGCGAAGATGAGGCTGATCCCGTTTTCCCTGGCCGTATGATACGACGAGTGCGACGTCTCGCCGGTCAGGAGCGCGTCGCAGCCCGCGTCGGCGGCAGCCTGGGTCAAAGCGGCGCCTCCGCCCGAAACGATACCGATCTTTCTGACTACCGCCGGGCCGAAAGTGAAGGTCTGCACGGGCGAGTCGAGGATGCCGGCCAGTTTCCGGCGCAGACCCTCGATCTTGAGCGGCCGGGGCAGCCTTCCGCATAACCCGATGTCGACACCGGCGTATCTGCCGAAGTGCTCAGTCTCCGCGATTCCCAGCACATCCGCTATGCGGGCATTATTTCCTATCTCCGGATGGCAGTCGAGGGGGAGGTGAGCGGCATAGAGAGAGATGTTTCCTTCGAGAAGGGCCCTCACGCGTGAGGCTACGATTCCGGTGATCGGCACCATTCCGCCCCAGAAAAGGCCGTGATGAACGATGAGCAGGTCGGCTTTGCGGCGGGCTGCCCGGCTGATCGATTCCCTGCAGGCGTCGACTGCCAGCGCGACCTTTCTGATCTCGCCCGACGCCTCTATCTGCAGGCCGTTCATGGAAGAGTCACCAGAAAATAAATCGAGACTCAGGGTCTCCTCGAGAAAACCGGTCACTTTTTCCAATCTCATTGTCAGTGCTGCCTTTCAGTTTTGTGCGCCTGCAGCACGCTCAGCTGCCCTCGCGGGCATCTTTGATGCCGCGTGCCCTCAGTTCGGACTCGTACTTCTTCTCGAGCTCCAGGAGATCCGCTCTGCCTTTCATGGCTTTCGCCTCGGGTCCCGATTCCAGGACCTTGATACGCGGGTTCCCGGCGGTCCACTCGACGAGGACCTCGGTAAGCGAAATCCTCCTGATCCCTGTGTCGACGACCATCGTTTTTCCGACCATCTCTCCCGTGGGACGGTTGTGCTCGCGTCGCCCGTTGATCACTACGTCGATCCCGTCGACGCTTTCGGCAAGGGTCAAGCTGCCCTTCCACCCCTGGTAGCTCAGGGCTACTATCAGGTCGCAGCCCTTCTCCCTCAGAGCCGATACCGCTTCGAGAGCGGCGATCCTCGGATCGAGGATATCGTAGTACTTCGGGATGTCCGGATCTATCTCGTGCAGGAATAGCGGAAGAGTTACGGAAAAAACGCCTATCTTTACTCCGCCATGAACGCCGGTCAGGCCTCTTCTCCCGCCGGCCCGTAGAATGGTGTGCTTGGCTCCGAGCATCCCATCGCCGCGTTTGTCGTAGATATTGGCTGAGAGCAGTTCGAATCCTGTCTGGTCGACCCTTTCGAGGAGGCGTTTTCGTCCGAACCTGATCTCGTCGGCCCCGACCCCGGCAGCCGCGTATCCGATCTTTCGCATCCCCTCGAAGAAATAATCGAGGTCGAAAGCCGTGGAGTTTCCCTGTCCGGGATTACAGAATCCGCCCGCATCGAGGAGTATCGCCGGGTGCCTTGCTCTTCGCTTATCGATCAGGGAAGCCCACCTGGCCATCCCGGAATAGGTATCCTTCTTTCATCCGCACGGCTCGCGGTACCCCCTCAGTTCGGAAGTGACGAAGATGCTCACCTTCGTTCCCTCCGCCGGGGGCTCGGATGGTTCCGTCCGGGCGATATAGATCTTCAGTACGATCCAGAACGCAAGCAGGAGAAGGAAGATCGCGATCATGATCCGTATGAAGGGGGACAACTGTCTAGCGGTGCTTCCGCTCATGGCTCCTGAGGTGGCTGTAGAGTGTAGGCTTCGAGATACCGAGTATCTGCGCGGCCTTTGTCTTGTCACCGGTCTTTTCGACTACTTTGCTTATCAGCGTTTGTTTCACCCTCGGCAGGATCGGGTCGCTGTCCGAGAACTCGACCGTTTCGAGGAGGGTCTCGATCATTTCCTCCAGGGTGCTGAGCGACCTCGTCTCGACGCTTTCCCTGTGCTTGACGATATTGGCCGGCAGCTCCTCGGGAAGGATCGTGTCCTTCTTCGAGATGATCATGAGCCTGTTGATCGTGTTCTCCAGTTCCCTGACGTTGCCCGGCCAGTCGTACTCGGTCATGTAGACCATCGCTTCGGGCGATATGCGCTTCGTGGCAGTATTGTACAGGCGACAGTACATGGTCAAGAAATGGTTGCAGAGGAGCTTGATGTCCTCTTTGCGTTCGACCAGCCCCGGTACTCTGATCGGGAAAATATTTATCCTGTAGTAGAGGTCCTCGCGGAACTTGCCTTCCTTGACTAATTTCATCAGATCCTGGTTCGTCGCGCAGATCACCCTCGCGCTCGTTTTTATCTCCCGTGTTCCGCCTACGCGGAAGAACTTCATATCCTCGAGTACACGAAGGAGTTTCGGCTGCAGCTTCAGCGGCAGGTCGCCGATCTCGTTCAGAAAGATCGTGCCGTCGCTGGCTGACTCGAAATGGCCTATGTTCTGCTTGTAAGCACCGGTGAAGGACCCTTTCTCGTGGCCGAACAGTTCACTCTCGATCAGCTGGTCGGGGAGCGCGGGGCAGTTCAGCGTGTGGAACGGTTTGTCTTTTCTCGGGCCGGTGTAGTGGAGCGTCTTCGCGATGAGATCCTTCCCCGATCCGTTCGGGCCGGTGAGCAGGACCGTCGTATCCAGATCCTTTATGCCGTCTATCAGGTCGTAGATCTTCCTTATCGCCGCCGACTTTCCGATGATGTCCTGGAAGGTTACGCGATCGCTCTGGCCAGTGATCACCGACACCTTCTCGCCGGAAGGCTGTTCCTTCTGTCTGAGCCTGTCGGACAGGAGCATTTTCTCGAGGCCGAGGGCCACCTGCTGGCTGAACGCCACCAGGAAGGTGTGGTCCTCGTCCGTGGTCCCGGCTCCTTCACGGCTCGCGTCGAGGTACAGGTACCCGGTCACTTCCTCGTGGATCCACAGCGGTGTGCAGATGATACCGGGGTGATCGGCGAGGAAATCCTTCTGGACCTTACCTGACGGGATCCTTGTTCTCGAGATGTCGAGGGGATAGCCGAGCTGCCTGGCGATATTCAGTATCGCTATTATGTTCTGGTCGGTCAGTATTGACTCGGAGTCGAATTCGCCGATCGAAGCGAGGATCCTGTACGTATCCTGACCGTCGACCTGAAGGATCAGAACGGCACGTTCCATATTCGTCATCTTCATCGCTGTCTCGGTGATCGTCTCGTTCAGCTTGTCCGGATCGTGGATCGTCCGTATCAGGGAGATGACGCGACAGAGAGCCCTGAATCTTGCCGAATCAGTGTGGATCTTTTCGAGGTCGAGAGCGGTCCTCTGTTCGAGATGCTTCTGCAGATGGGACACTCCGCTCGGTAGTTTCTCCGATTCGCCGAAGAGAGAGATGGCCCTGAGAAGGTATTCTCGCGCGAGAGGTTCGTTTCCCTCCTCGAGGTAGAGTTCGCCGATCTCGGATGCTACCGAAGCGGCTGTTCCCTTCCTTCCGAGAAGCGACAGCTCGAAACTCGTCTCTTCGAGGACGCGGCGTCCGTACTCGCGCTTACCCTCGGCAAGCTGCACCCTTCCGTCGAGAAGGTCGAGCAGGGCGGTCTCGAGGCGCGATCCGATCTGCTTGTTCAACTCTCTCGCTTCGCCGAGGAGGTCCTTCGTCTCGTCGATCTTTCCTTCGACGAGCCCCAGCTCGCCAAGCCTTCTGAGCACGACCGCCTTTTCACGCAGCGATCGTGTCTTCTGGCATATGTGAAGCGCTCTGAAATAATTATTTCTAGCCTCTATGTGGTCACCCTTCCTGAACCTGACCTCTCCGATGGTCCCGTAGATCTCGGCGAGCAGTTGCTGGTTTCCGAGATCCTCGGCCAGCCTTATCGCCGTCATGCAGTTTGCGTCGGCCTTCTCGAGTTCCTCGGTGTCCAGGCAGGCGAGAGCTATATTGAGATGTACCGCCGCCAGGCCGGGCAGGTTGTTGTTGCGCTGCTTGATGCGCATGCTCTTCGTGAAACTCTCGAGAGCCTCCTTGACCCTTCCCATAGAGCGGTAGACGAGGCCGAGGTTGTTGAAGCTCGCCGCTACACCGAGTTCGTCGTTGCAGTCCTCGCGCAGCGCGAGACATTTCTTGTGACAGAGAAGAGCCTCGTCGTACTTGCTTCTGTTCCAGTTGATCGCACCCATGAGGTTGTACGACTGGGCCAGTTCCATGGGGTGCTGTTTTTTGTCGAGCAGCTTGTGTACGAGGAGGCAGTTCTCCCATGACTTGTCAAATTTGCCGAGACGGTAGTATACCCAGGCGAGATCATTGTACAGTTTGGCCCTCTCCCGGGCCAGAATGTGTTCGCCGTGAGTTTCGAGGGCCTTCTTCAGGAGTTCCTCGGCGACGATGAACTCGCCGCGCTTTTCGAGTATCTCGCATTCCTTCCGTATCGCCTCAACGGCGAGCTCCCTGTGATTTTGCCATCTGTCGCTTGTACTTGTGTCCTCGCGGCAGTTCCTGAAGAACTCCTCGGCCTTATCGAGCATGCCGATATTTGCGTAATAGTTTCCCAGCTCGAGAAGGAGATTCAGTCTCATCTCCATCGGGAGGTGACTGTCGAGACCGAGGCTCATGAATCCGTCGCTAAAGGAATTGATCGCGTTGAGGCGCTTCCGTGTAAGGAGCAGCTGGAATACACGCAGCCCCTTGAACGCAGCCTCCTGCATGTCGCCTGCCCGCACGAGGTGATAGAAGATGTAGGCGGCGGGCGTATTCTGCGCCTCTTTGAGTATCTGGGCGATGTTCCTGTGAAGCTGCACGAGCCTTTCGGCATCGATCGATTCCTCGATGATCGAAGCGATGCTCTTGCCGCTGATACTGAAGTGGGTGCAGAGGTCGCCGTCGGCAAAGCACGATCTGCGCGCCCTCTTGCGGATTACGCCGAGTGTCACGAGGCGGTGCAGGATCCTGTAGAAGCTGCCTTCCTCGGTAGAGAAGATCTCTTTCAGAATGGAAAGGGGCACGTCGAATCTGAAGACCGTGATAAATGAAAGGACCGATCTCTCCTCATCGCCGAAAAAATCTATCACATTGTCCGCCGATGACGCGGTGTGACCACTTTCGGCTGACAGTCTCGTTTTGAGCTCCATTACCGCGAAGCTGTCCCCGCGGCCCAGCGTCTTCTTTGCCGCCGCCCGCCGGTCCTTCGGCAGGAGTTTCAGGACCGATCCGCTTTTGCGGGCAAAATCGGATTCGGGCATTTCTATATCAGTAATTGAAAAACCTCGCTCGCGGCCCTCCGAACGGACCGCGTCGGAGAACCAGGCAGGAGCGTCGTCGCTCAGTCCGATGATTGCGAGTCTGCTGCTCTCGAGGTCGTGCGACAGACGGTCAACTACCAGGCCGCTGAGGACCTGGTCCTGGTGATGGTCGTCATGGATGGCGAACTCGGCCTCGGTGATCTCTTCACGGTCCCTGAAATCCATGAATACGCTCTGGTCGCCAGCTATGCCTTCGCCGCTGAATCCCCATTCGCCGGTGAGTTTTCTCGCGATCTCCTCTAGCAGCGATGTCTTACCCTCACCCGCCCGTCCGGAGACAATGATCAGCTGTTTTCCTTCTTCGCGTGATCTGAAAGCGGTCTGTCTCACGAGATTCATCGCCGCGGAATGGTTCTTCAAGGGTGGTTTTCTGCCGGCCATCAGGACTGGAGCCGCCGATCCGCGTCCCGAAAGTTCGCCGAGTTTTTCCATCAGGGGAAAAAGGTCGTCGCCGGTATCGCACCCGAGCGCTCTCAGCCGCTGCGCTGTTTCCCGGCATGAGGCGGCCTCTTCCGGCGGGAGATACCGGCAGAAGAGAGCAAGCAGCCCGCCGAACGCGTTGAGGTCGTCGTAGAGATTCTCGCCGCTGACGGTGCAGGTCGGGGAGTCGATCCGGTCGAGCACTGCTTCGGGAATCAGATAGGCGGTTGGAAGGATGCCTGCCGAATTGCCCTGCAACACGATCGATTCGATCGAGAGGCTGTGAAAGAACCTGCCCGTCGAAATGCAGTCGATAAAAGAGGCCGTCAGGGAGCGCGTCAGCTCGAGACATTCTTCGGGCTGGAGGGAGGGAAGCATCTTTGTGACGGGTACGAGTTCCTGCCAGGGAAGGAGGAAGAAGACGCCGCCGCCGCTCTCCTGTATCGAGAGGGCGCGTATGCTCTCGCCTGCCACATCAGAAAACAGATAATCCCTCATCAAAAGGTCGTCGGTCGACAGTGATGTCTCGGCGGGGATCATGAGCGAGAAGAGCAGATAATCCTTGCCGCTGAGAGAATCGGTGACACTGAATCCCTGCCACGGCGGATAGGCGCCGAGCGCCTTTTTAATCGCATAGCGCGAGGTGAATCCTGGCTCGTTTTCCATTGTTACCGACCGTTGCAGATGACTGTTGTTAAGGAATTTGACCGGTAAAAATACTTTACTGCAAATGGGCCGGGATTACAAGGATTGAATCACGGAATAAAGAGGAGTCGGCCGCAGTTCTCGCAGGTGAGCAGTTCGCTGCTGTAGGCTGAGGAGAAGAAGGAGGTGGGGAGCTTGACGAAGCAGCCGAGGCACTTGTTCCCGGTAACGGGGAGGATGGCCATCGAATAATGCCCTGCGAGCCTCTCGTAGCGGTTTCTGAGGGCCACGGGTATCTTTTCAGCAAGTTTGGCTCTGCCTTTCTGGAGTTCTTCGAGCCCGTCGAGCTGGAATCCCATGTCCTTGAACTTATCGGAGGTCTTTTTTTCTTCGGCCTCCCTGATCATGATATCGAGGTCCTGCAGAGCGACCAGGAGCTTGAATTCTTCTCTCATTCGTCGTTACCCCCGAGTATCGTCTGAAGAGCCTCGAAATTCTTTGCCTCGTAAAGCTTTTTGAGGGTCTCGGGTTGCTGGACGAGGGATGTCAGCTGACTGAGGAGGGCAAGATAGTCCTCCGCTCCCTTCTCGGAAGGGGCGAGGATGAGGAAGAAGACCCTGGTCGGCTCACCGTCGAGAGATTCGAAATCGACTCCTGAAGCTGCGCGTGCGAAGAGCACGGTCAGGTCGGAGATCGCTATCGATCTTCCATGAGGGAAGGCAACACCCAGACCCAACCCCGTCGATCCGAGGCTTTCACGGTTCTTAAGCATCTCAAGAATGAAACGTTCATCGGCAATCTTTCCGGACGCCTTCAACTGCCTGACCATTTCCAGCAGTACAGAGGATTTCTTCCGGGATCGCAGACTGAAGATGCAGAGGTCTTCCTGGAACAGAGAAACGAGCTTTTTAGATTCCATATCCTCTCTTGCTTTTACACTCAACTCATTCTCTTTATACCAATTTCAACTTTTTTAAACAACAGGTTTTTGATATCATTGGCAAAATTATTTATTGGCAGAGAATTACTTTACCGGATCTGGTGAATCAATGACGATGGGAAAAGAAATCTCCAGGGGTTTGTTGATCAGGATAAAAGGCTCGGATTATTACGTTTGCGACTCCGATGAGGAGATCAGATGCAGCGTAAGGGGGAGATTTCGGATCAGTCGCGGTGATGACGAGGTCCTTCCGGTGGTCGGGGATGTCGTGGAGTATCGCAGGGAGCCTCAGCTCGATTCGAGCGGTCCCTCAGGGGTGATAACCTCTGTGAAGCCCCGCAAGTCGCTGTTCGTCAGGTCCGAGACTAGAGGACGGAAGGGTTATCGCATACTCGGGGCGAACCTCGATTATGTATTCCTCGTTCATTCGGTGAAGGACCCCGTCCTCAACGCGAGACTGATCGATCGGATGCTGACCGCCGCCGAACGCGACGG
>DAOVNN010000312.1 GCA_030630165.1 Candidatus Krumholzibacteriota bacterium | reverse complement strand
CGCCCCGCGCGAACTGGAGAAGATGCTTCGCGGGCAGGCGGTCACCGTCATCGGAACATACGGTGAATGTCTCAATCCTCCTATCTGGTACAGGATACTGAGAAAGGGCACGGGAGCGAAGCTCCCGATGTACCCCCGCATCTTTACGTCGACGCGGAAGGCGTTCGCCGGCCTTCGTGCTGAACTTCTTTCGCTGAGGCCCGTGCTCTACACGACGGTGGTCATCGGAACGATAGCGAGAAAGGACTGACGCGGTCGCGATGAAGATCCTCGCTTTGAACTGGAGAGACATGCATCATCCCGAGGCGGGAGGTGCCGAGATACATCTGCACGAGATACTCACTCACCTCGCAGGATGGGGTCACGATACGACCCAGATCTCCTCGGGTTTTCCCGGCTGCTCCGCCGTGGACGAGATCGACGGGGTGCGTATCCTGCGTCACGGACACTGGTTCGACGCGAACTTCACGCTGCCTCTTTTCGCGAAGCGGCACATGAAGAAGGAGAGTTACAACGTCGTCATCGAGGACATCAACAAGCTTCCATTTTTCATGCCCCGTTACACGAAGGTCCCCGTCGTCCCTGTCATTCCGCACCTTTTCGGCACGACTGTATTCCGTGAGGCCAACTGGATGATCGGGAGCTATGTAGTGACGGCCGAGAAGCTGATACCGTCTGTATTCAAGAGCAACAGGTTCATGGTCATAAGTCCCAGCACGCGCGATGATCTCGTCGCCCGGGGCATTCCCGCGGAACGTATCGACGTCATTCTCTGCGGCCTTGACCACGGCAGGTACCGCGATCTCGGTCCCGAGCGTTACGAGCGGCCGACGATCATCCACCTCGGACGGCTGAGAAAGTACAAGAGTGTCGAGATCGCAATGAAGGCGATGGAGACAGTGAGAAAGAAGGTCCCCGACGCCAGACTCGTCATAGTCGGCGACGGGCCGTGGCGCCGCGAACTCGAGAAATACGCAGGCGGACTCGGCATGGGGGATGCGATCGAATTCACCGGATACCTCAGCGGGGACGATCTCGTCGAGATGCTCAACAGGGCCCACCTGCTCTTCAATCCCAGTCCCAAGGAGGGCTGGGGCCTGACTGTCGTCGAGGCGAATGCCTGCGGCGTCCCGGTCGTCGCGAGCGACCGTCCCGGGCTGAAGGATTCGGTAGTCGACGGGGTCACCGGTTTTCTCGTTCCCTACGGCGATGTCGTTGCCTTCGGCGAGAATGCCGTCAGGCTGCTCACCGACAGGCAGCTCTGGAATAAAATGAGCGCCGC
The DNA here is from genome assembly GCA_030630165.1 of Candidatus Krumholzibacteriota bacterium. Classification (GTDB taxonomy): domain Bacteria; phylum Krumholzibacteriota; class Krumholzibacteriia; order Krumholzibacteriales; family Krumholzibacteriaceae; genus JAUWCL01. The sequence goes on along the minus strand of DAOVNN010000312.1, from coordinate 2,239 downwards.
GGCGATCGAGAGGACCGGCGAGTTTACCTGGGAGAGGTGCGCGCGCGAGACAGAGCAGGTCCTGCTCTCAGTCATCGGCAGCGGTGATGAGGGGAGCGGGAGTGGATAAGAAACGCGCGGGATTGCAGCTGCTCAAGATAACGGTCAGCGTCGGGCTGATCGCGATCCTGCTCTACCGGATATCTCCGGGAAGACTGCTCGAGTACCTGGGGAACATCGACCCGGTATGGATGGCTGTCGCCGTGGCGATATTTCTCGTCAGTAGTCTGCTCGGCGCGCTGCAGTGGCACCTGCTCCTTTCGGCAGGCGGAGTGAAGATGCCCGTCAGGAGGACATTCAGCCTCTATTTCACGGGACTCTTCTTCAACAACCTGCTGCCTTCCAACGTCGGGGGCGACGCGTACAAGATATATGACGTGGTCAGGACCGGCTATGATCCCCACAAGGTATTCGCGATAACGCTCCTCGACAGGGTGATCGGGATAACGGGCCTGTGCCTGCTCGCTCTGGCTGCCTCGCTCACTCTCTTCTTCACCGGCGGAACGGCCGACATGGGACTGTACGCCCTCGTGTTCGCCGGGTGCGTCGTTCCCATCCTCGCCCTGACGCTGAGCAGGAAGATCTCGACGCCCGTCAGGAGGACTCTTTCCCGGATCAGGCTGTGGGGGATAGGGGAACGGCTCGAACTGGTCTTCAGCCATCTTGGCTCCTTCCGCAGCTTTCCAAAGCTGCTCGGGAAGGTGATAGCTCTTACACTGACGATACAGATATTGAGGATCTCGACCCATCTGGCCGTGGCGATCGCGCTTGGGATCCGTCCCGAGGTCCGCGACATGCTGCACTTCTTCGTTTTCGTCCCGCTGCTCGGCCTGATAATGATGCTTCCGATATCGATCAACGGGCTCGGCCTGAGAGAAGGGGCCGGCATACTTCTCTTCACGAGGATAGGTCTCCTCGAGGAAGAGGCTTTTCTGATGGAGTTTCTCACCTATGTTGTCATGGTGGGAGTCAGCCTGATCGGTGGGGTCCTGTTCCTGAAGCGTCAGATCACAGGGTCGATTTCGATAGATAAAGACACGGATTCCGGAGTATAAATACGGAAGCCTCAGGAGAAGAAAGGCAGGGAGAATGTCCGACAGGACTATAACGAATCTGACAGCCGCTGCGGTGTTTCTAACGAGTCTTATCGTATACGTGATGACGATGGCGGCCAGTGTCTCGTTCTGGGACGCGGGCGAGTTCATCGCCGTCTCCCATATCCTCGGAATACCCCATTCTCCCGGCACGCCTATGTACGTCCTTGTCGGCCGTGTCTTCGCGATGCTTCCGCTCGCATTGTCGGTGGCGCAGAGGGTAAATCTCCTCTCGGCGTTCACCGCCGCACTCGGCGTCATGATGATCTACCTGATCATATCCGAGGTCGTACGGTTCATGTTCGGAAAGGGGAAGACGGCTGCCGACAGGATCGCCGCTCACGCGGGCGGGCTCGTGGGCTCGCTCTTCCTGATGTTCAGCGACACTTACTGGAACGACGCGATCGAGGCCGAGGTCTACGCTCTCAGCGCTTTCGTGATGGGCCTGTGCACCCTTCTCGCCCTGAAATGGCTCAGGGCCCATTCTGAAGGCGGCCAGGCGGGGGGCGGCTCTTCCGATGACGGGCGCTCACGCGGACTGATCCTTCTCATCATCTACCTTCTCTCTCTCGGCATAGGGTTTCATCTCGGGACGATCCTGGTCTACGGCGGGATCTTTCTCCTGATCCTGATGGTAAAGAAGAAGTCCTTCAGCAATTTCGAACTTCTCGTTATCACATTCGGGATGGCGGTCGTTCTGGCCGATATGACCCTTCACCGCAACACGACACTGACACTGGTCGGATTCGCGATATTCGGTATCCTGTTGATATGGACAGCCATATCGGAGGGAAAATTCGCGCTGACCGCGTCACTGCTCTTTCTGCTCGGAATCTCCGTCCACCTGTTCATGTTCATCCGTTCGTTCCACGACCCCGCGATAGATATGGTCGATCCGCAGAACTGGGACGCCATGTACGCTCATCTGCGCAGGGAACAGTATCCCCCGATAAACGTCTTCGCGAGGAAGGCCTCGCTGGCCTTCCAGCTGCGGCACTTCTGGGAGTATTTTGTCGAACAGTTCAGGCTCCTCTGCGATGTGCGCCTCGGATTCTTCAACCTCGGGGTAGCGAGCGTTATCGTCCCGCTGACGCTGGGGATATGGG